>CAILAO010000907.1 GCA_903832105.1 uncultured Pseudomonadota bacterium
ACTACCTTATCCCTCACCTTCGTAAAGTCCACGGGTGGAACGACAAAGAAACGATGTGGTTTACATTTATCAATGGCAACACTCAGAACCCGGTAACTTCTCTCACTATCGTACGTGAGTTCCCCGACCCGAATAAACTCGACGGTCTGGATACTTGGTTCAACGCAAACTGGCCACGTATCAAGTTCGACACCGACCGTCGCTACCAGAAGAAAGACTTTCTGAAGTCAGACCGCAAACAAGACAGTCTGCGGAAGTAAGGATGAAATACCTGACAGATGCCCCGATAGCTAATTTTAAGATGTGCGATGTCTCTGATTTTGTGATCGACGAATGGTTCAGATGGCTAAGGCAGCAACCAACAGCTCAAAACAAAGGACGAAAAACATTTCGCCAAGAGTTTAAGCTACTATCTGCTGTTTTAAATTGGTACCGGGACTGCATAAACGCACAGTTCATTGTCCCAATCGTTAAACGCCATCGCCAAGCAGTCGTTTACAAGCCAGTAAAACCAAGACGTCCAGATTACTTTATGAGAAAAGAAGATATCCAAATCTGGATAAATTGGCTTAAGGCACATCGGAAAAACAAAGCATACTATAGACTTGCGACCTTCATGGTACTCACGGCAAGTAGGGTGGGTGAAGCTGCAGGGCTTTATTGGGATGCAATCGATTATGAAAATAAGATCGCAAGCATTATCCGCACGGTCTGGTGGGATCATCATACAAGGCGGCCCAATATCCAGGAACTCGCAAAAACAAGTGAGTCGATAAGAATTATAAGATTATCAGCTCCTGTTTTTGAAATGCTTCAGGAAATGAGGCAAGAAGGATCTGGGGAAGGTTCAATCTTCACGGATCTTGAAGGAGGACTTCTTAGCTATCCAGCGATTCAAAACGCATTTAACGATGGCTTTGAGTCGTTAAAGCTCCCCTGGCGATCAACACACATCTGCCGGCACAGTTTTGGAACGCTTGCCCTCGTAGCGACAAGGGACCTTAGCTCAGTCCAGGCGGCGATGGGACACCGAAACATCAGAGAAACGCAAGGCTATGCAAAAGTAGCAGCGCTTCTTGATGGAAAAACAGCTACCAAAACCGCTGAGTATATTGGTCTTAGCGTATAGGAAGAAGGGGTTTTGAAGAATCACAGACAAATTCACAGACACGCTGGTATCGAAAGTTATTTTTGTTTGTGATTTCCGGAAGGTGAAAAAAAAGAAACGGAGAGAGTGGGATTATGAAGACTACACAAGGCAACATTTTAAAATCATTAATTTCTCAATAATTCTAAAACATTAATTTTCCCGTACCATCCCTGACCATCCTTGCTAATCCTTCTGCAGCCGTCCCAATCACTTCCAACATCACTTCCAAAATTTGGAGTGAGGTTTCGGCGGGGATGCGCAGGAATGTGCTGGAGATGCATGATGTAATAATCGCATGATTGATTGTAAATGATGGCTACTCGCGATGGAAAGACAACGCCACCGATAATCGCGACAATCGGATTGACAGCTCCGTTCAGATTGCTTATTATCTCGCTGTTATCAAAGGTTTTTTTACCAGGCTGGATAGCCTCTGCCTAGCAATTTTTTTTGGGACACCAAATGCCGACTAAATTGAAATTTGATTCGCGAAAACTGATGGAGATGGCCGTCGAGGCAATGCGCCGATCTGTGCGAGAACCTCGTTCCGATGGCAAAGCGAGTCCGATGGTCGGCGCAGTTCTCTTCGGGCCAGACGGGATCATCCAAACCGCATGCCGCGGAGAATTACGGCACGGAGATCATGCGGAATACACTCTTTTGGAACGGATGAATCGCGACAGCAAACTTGACGGGTCGATTTTGTTCGCAACACTGGAGCCATGTGCACCAGGTTCTCGTAGACATCCGAAGCTCGGATGTGCTGAACGGATCGTTCATGCCCGGATCGCCGAGGTCTGGGTCGGTATTGAAGACCCTGACCCGACCGTGGATCGCAAGGGTATCAAATATCTCCAGGATAATGGCGTGACGGTACATATGTTCGACCGCGATCTTCAGGAGGTTATCCGTGAGGAAAATCGGGAGTTCATCATTCAAGCACTGGAAAGAGCATCAACTGTTGAGAGCGACAGGAAGTCCAAAATTGTAGCGCTGTCCAGGTTTGAGGATTCAATTGCCCATGCTGTAATCGAAAATCTCTCTCTTGAAGCTCTGGAAAAATATCGGACTACAGCAAAAATCAAGGAATCCATCGATTCTCAAGCATTTCGTCTCAGATTATTGCAGCAAGGGCTTTTGAAGGAAGATGCAGGCAAGCTTGTCCCCACAGGTTTCGGGCTTCTGCTTTTTGGGAGCGAGCCTCGTAATATCTTTCCTCAGGCGGGTTTGTTGGGCACGGTGCACTATTCAGATGGTAAAGAGGAGCCACACGACTTTGACGGCCCTACCGTTTTGATTCCGTCTCTCGTCGAAGAGTGGCTCGGGGACAAATTGCCAAACACCATCGATCGTAGCCGGATGCAACGGAGAAAAACGCCGTTGCTGCCGTTCGAGATGGTTCGCGAAGTTGTGGTTAACGCATTGGTGCATCGGAACTACGATATCACCGGGGCCAAGTGTCAGCTCGTCGTGCGACCGGATACCATAGTTGTGATGAGCCCTGGCGGCCCTCTTGCGCCGATTACGTTAGAATTGCTGCAGTCATTCAAGGCTCCCATGTTGAGCCGAAATCCAATGCTGCATTATGTTTTTGCCCGCATGGATCTTGCCGAAGAACGAGGGTTGGGCATGAAGACGCTGCAACGCCTTCCCAAGGAATACGGGCTTCCGTTACCCAAGTACCATTTTGATGACCCGTATTTGGTCGTCACAATCTATCGTAGCGCGGAGAGCGTCGCGTTGGCGCTAGGCCCCGAGGTGCGAGATTCGCTCAATAAGGATGAACTAGTGGGTTGGGAATTCCTTGCAACAAGAGTCACCACAACTATGGCGGAGTATGCGGAAAACATGCGGTTCGATAATCGCAAGGCGCAGAGGCATCTCAAGAGGTTTGTCGAATTGGGTCTTTTGCGCCGAAGAGGTGCAGGTCCTTCGACCACCTATGAGGTAGTGAGATCGTAATGACGCGAAACCATTGGAATGTCGCGATCAAGTTGAACCATAGTCGACCAACGAACCAATCGCGACATTTTTTGCGACAAATTGTCGCGATTCGGTACGTACTGGTTCGTCCAGCATCAAGGAAAATGGAGCCAAGGTGGTGAATGGCCTGACCCTCCTCAAGATCCTGAAAGTATCACAAAACAAGTCTTTGCGGCAGTCTTGCCAAAACACGAAAATTGACTATTATGCCAACCATGATTTGGCTAATTGAAACCATTTTGGACGCAATTTGCCTATGGATTCGTCTGCGCAGGCGCGGGGGTGAAATATTTGTCATCAGATATTGACCCGCTCTTCAAAGAAATCAAGACGGTGCCATATGTTCCGTGGAGCCACCCATTTGTCGAAAGACTCATTGGAAGCTGTAGACGGAAGTTCACCGATCGAATTCTTTTTTGGAGTGAATCGGACCTTGAAGCGAAACTCCGTCAATATCAAGAATATTTTAACTCATATCGAGTTCATTACGGCCTCTGCGGAAAAACTCCCGACGAAATCACCAATCAACGCCGCCTCGCTAGCATCGATGTGAATAGTTTTAGATGGAAATCGGTCTGCGGCGGAATGTTCCAGACGCCAATTGCAGCTTAGTTTGTAATTTGACGAGTCACAGCATGCGGCGGTTCATTACGATACATCTTTGCGGTCAGGAGTTCGTTTGGTGTCATGAATCTTTTAGTGATTTTGGGGGAGGGTCTCCCCAATTCGATGCTTTTTTCGATTCCGCCTGGGTTGTAAGGCAGAAGAGATACCGAGTTGATGTTGTGTCTGTGCAAAAGGGCCGTGATGGCTCGAAGGTTTTCTTTGGTTGCCGTTATTCCGGGAATCAAGGGAATCCGCGCCTGAAGTTTGCCGGGCGCCGCCGCTGCGAGCTTCCCAAAATTGCCCAAAATGACTTGGTTAGAAACATGAGTGAATTTTTTGTGCAAAACATCGTCAACAAACTTGATGTCAAAATAGATCATGTCAACGTGAGGAAGAACCTTCTCGGCGAAGTCTTCAAAACAAAAAAGTCCCGCGGTTTGGATGAGGGTATGAACATTGTTGATTTTCAGGTTTTTTAGGAGCGCGCTGACGTAGTCCAAAAAAAGAAGGCATTCGCCGCCAGACAACGTGATTCCCCCGCCCGAATTTGAGAAAAAAGAGGCATCTTTCAAGAGAAGGGTGGAAAGTTCCTCTATGGAATATCGGTTTCCGACAATTTTTGTAGCTGATCGAGGACACGCCGCTTCGCACTGGCCACAGAATGCACAAAGGGCTTCGTTCCTGCGTCGTCGAAAGAGTCGAAACCAGGGAAAAGAGATGGCACCCCGAACACAGGCGGTTTGACAAGCTCCGCATCGGATACAACGTCTTTGGCTAAAACGGGCTTCGACAAAAATATTCTGTGTTTCAGGATTTTGACAGAACACGCAGCGCAAGGGGCATCCTTTAAAAAAAGCCACGGTCCTGATCCCAGGGCCATCTTCCAGACTGAATCGCTTGATATCCACAATAAGCGGGACTCGTTGGGAATCATCTGCAGCCGAAATCATATTTTGACACCTAGGCGATGCAGCAGATCGCGTGACATGAAGCCAAATTTAGCGAGATAGTTGAAGTTGCCTTCGACGACAACTTCGTTTCGTAGCATAGGCAATAAGATGTCGATGTGACCGAAAAGCAAAAATCTAAGAAACGCCCAATCATTGCGAAATGTTACTTTGGCGTCCCAAGAATCGATGGGACCCATGACAATCCTCATCGTTCCCTGAGAAAGTATCGCGGAGATTGTGATCGAGGCGCTTGATCCAAAGACATAACGACCTTCGAATCCGGTGATGTTCCGTGCGTAGTCTTTCAAGGGTCCTCTCTTTGAAAATATCGGATGTGCGGCCATCCTGAAGGCAAGTTGCATACTCTTAAACAGGCGTACCAGAAATTTTTTCAGGAGAAAGGTGCCTATTGCTACCTTAAAATTTCGGAACCGAGTGGTCCATAGAAACGTTCTAGGCATGTGCAGCTCTCCCGATTGTACCTGTGGACAAATGATATTCAGTGCGCTCGATGATTTCTCTTTGCATCTGAGGGTTGAGATCTTTGAAATAGGCTGTGTAGCCCGAAACCCTTACAAGCAGATCAGGAAAGGCCTCTGGATTCTTTATCGCGTTTTCCAAGTGTTGTCGTGACACGATATTGAATTGAATTTCCATACCACCGTCACGGGTTCCTTTGAGGTCGTCGAAATATCCCTCAACGATCGCGGCAAAGTTGCCGAGTGTTTTGGGACTTTTGGATCCCTCGGGTGTATATTTAATGTTCAAAGCGATACCACCCGAGAGGAATTTCGCCGGAATGCGTGCGACGGAGTTCAGAGTAGCGGTCAGGTAAGGAGTCGCGCCAGAAACGGGCGTGATGCCGCTTGCCAGGTTTTGTCCCGCTTTTCTGCCGTTGGGCGTTGCGGCAAGAATCTTTCCCAGGCCTGCGTGGATGGTCATGCTCCAATAACTTACGCGATAGGGGCCGCCACGATAATTGGATTTCATTCCAACGGAATCGTCCAGAAAGTTAGCGAGCCACTGGGCTTTTTCGTCAACACGGCGGTCCTCAGAGCCAAATTTCTTGATTTTCAGGAGTCGCGTGTGGAGGGGCGTGTACCCTTCGAAATTTTTGGTGATAGCCTCAATCAAACGAGAAAAAGGAAGGCGATCCCGGGCGTGAGTTGCAAACACAACATCCTCGATTGCTGTAAGAGAATCGATAACATCTGCAAATCCTACAATGGCGATGCCCGATGAGTTGAGAGTCGCACCGCCCTGCACCACATCCAAACCTTTTTCCATGGGACCTTCAAACAGTGCCGACAAAATAGGGGTCGGATAAAAATCTTGATGGACCCGTCCCAGTTCGTTGTTGAGAAACGTCGCTGTGTCAATCAACCATAAAACCTGTTGGCAAAAGGCATCGAGAAATTCGTTTATGGTTTGGAACTCTCCAACGTAGCCAGTTTCGAGGCTGATCAATTGATCAAGCCCAGTATTGCGATGACGACCGTTGAAAAGAGCCAGTTCAAGCGCTGACATTAGATTGATGATGATGGCGGCGTTGTGTCCGTATGTTCGTCCCGCGCTTACGGGCTCTACGCAGCCGACGATGCCGTAATCGCGTGCCTGGGAGAGTGAGTAGCCCTTCGCTGTCAGGGCCTTAATCACCGCGTTGTCGTTATGGATTGCCGGTGTCGCGCCGGTATTTAGATTTACATCGCAAATCCGGCGGAGATAGTTGTCAGAGTTGACTTTCGAGTGATAACGAACGTTAACGTTTGGGTCGCGGAGACACATAATCTCGGTCGCTCGCAACATAATATACGTCAGGTCGTTAACGGCATCGTGACCGGAAGCATCGACTCCCCCAAGGGTAATGGCTTGGTTGGCACCGCTTCCCCCAAACAGCAACTCGCCTGATTCCATGGCTAGCGGAACGTGATCACCCAATTTCAGCCAAAAATGACAAACTAGCTCAATGCCTTGGGCAGAGGTGAGAGAGCCACGCGCGATGTCCCGTTTGTACAGCGAAAATAAAACCTGATCCAATCTTCCAAGACTCATTCCGATGTTCGGGTTTTCCAAATGAATGGCGATCCAACAGACCCAAATAGCGGTGAGACCCTCACGAAAGTTCTGCGCGGGCTCTTCCGGAATTCTCTTGTAGATCTCTGCAATTTCGAGGAGACGAGACTTCTGTTCTGCTCGCGGCTCGATGGCGGCGAGACGGAAAGCTTCATTTGCCAGGTTGTGGGTAAACCCGATAATCCCCGTTAATACCTCGATCATGGCAGAGTAGAACTCTCTAGCATTGGAAGTTTGTGCATGGTTCAATCTCTCTGCGGCCTGCCGGACCATCTCTTTCATGCCGTAGTTCAAGACATCTTCAAATCGGGGAATGGTGTGCGAGATGCACATCATTTTGCTGCACATAAAAAAAACCATTTGAAGGTTATGATCGATTTCAGGCGCGTAGTAGCTTTTTCCGGAGAGTGTCTGGTGGTGTTCAAAGAGGCGCGATCTAGTGATTTCCAGGATTGTCTTATCCATCCAAGAAGGAAAAATTTCGAGGTTGAGTTCCGCGATGTCTTGATCTGTGATGGCAAACGGATTATTTTGCCTCCTTCTAACTACCAGAAGTTCCGGCCACAGAAGGAGACCAAATAATTCCGGATATACGGGAACACCCTTGAATTTGCTGGTTGTCGATCCTGCAAAAGGAGAAACATCTGCCACCGAAAAACGCCGCTGGTTTTTGTCAATGAAGGAGCCGTGTTTCACAATGGGTGTTCTGCGCTCGAGTGCAAAACGGTATGCTTTAGCCTTGTCAAGAATGGAAATTTTATCTTTTGCGAAGAGTTCGTTTTGTGTGTGATAGCGTGTTACAAGCCGCGGGCGTTCAACGCAAACTTCCGGGATGGCTTTCAAATGCGCTTTTCTGAGTTCCCAGAGGGTGCTCTCTGTTGGTGGAGAGATATCTGCAAAGGGAAGTTTTGTCGCCATGTTGCCGCCTCTTACCTTCCTGTCAATGGACACCAAAGGTACGTCTATCATGGGAGCAACAAAGAATCTGTAACGGCAGGGTAACTTTTTTGTAAAAATTAGGTATGACTTAAAAAATCGCTCATCAGGGCTAAATAACGCTTCAAACGATCTGCGGTCTCTAACTGGCAATTTTCCACGCGGCAACCCGATTTCATTACTTTATGATAAATTTCGATTTGCCAACGAAGGGTGTACCACGATACGATTTTTTTCGCATCGGCAAGGGTCCTAATGGGTTGATCCGTCAGTAAGACCCAATTAACCGCGTCCACGCCTTCTGGAGGATCAACTCCAGTTAACGAAATGGCATTAATCGAAATAGGTTCAAATTCTTTGAGAGGTTTTGCTTTTCCTCGACGTTGGGGTGGTTTTATGGCGGTGCGGGTAAATCTTACTTCTACTTCTGCAGTGCGAGTTGCGCGACGGCCATTTCCGGTGATCTCAACTTCAATTTTTCCAATAACAGGAGCCGCGCCCAAAGCTTCCAACAAACTCTCGCATTCCTCGCTATCTTCGGGAACTAACTCGCGATCCCATCTCGCTTTTATAACATATGACGCGCCAAGATTTTTCGCTTCGTTCATAAATTCAAAAAAATCAGATTCTCGATCGGCAATGGTGACTACTTCCTCGCATGAAACGCTCGGGAGGCGATCCTTCCGGGTACAACGAAGGGTTTTGAGACAACATAAACCGGCCCAGGACCTCGCAAATAGATTAGCGATGGGTGTTTATTTGTCCTATACTTTGGAGACATCTGCTTGCGAATCGGCCGATTGCAAAGAATAAATTCCGAGTAATGCCTGGCGCAGATCTTGAATCTCCCAAAAGTGCAGGGTAGATTTAAGTCCCTAAAAAAGGAGAACGACGGTTGGACCGCTTCCGTGAACATGCCAAATCTGAGTTTGAAACCAAACATGGAACTGATTTGGTGCGGTATTTTAGGAAGTATGGCAACCACTACACATCCTTTTTGAACTTCCAGGACGGTGTAAATCACTTCATTTTGGACGGCGTGGGAGCGATTTTCTATGTCAATCAAGACACCATTTTTGGTAATGTTCCAATCGTTTTCGCCAAACCCTTGTGCCCGGATCAAAAACTAGGGGAACTGCTGGAGGCCTTTATCAACCAATGTTCCGAACAGCCGCTTTTTTACGGTGTGGATGCCGTGACAGCAGATGTCCTGTCCAAGATGGGTTTCAAGACGAATGGACTGGGCGTAGAGTACACAATTTGTCTGAAAGATTTCGAAATCAAAGGTAGTGACATGAACTACCTTCGAAAGGTGAGAAACCTAGACAAAAAGGGACTTTCCGTAGAAGAGAAAAAATGGGATGACGTCGACCGAAAAGAAGTGGAAGAAATCTCCGCTCTTTGGTTAAGTACAAAGACCGTTAAAAACAGAGAATTAAGGCTTTTGACCTGTCCACCTGACTTTTCCGACAATCCATATATTCGCCGATTTTTTTGTTATAAAGATGGCAAAATTATTGCCTTTGTGTTTTTCACGCCAATTTATCGAGATGACGTTGTGATCGGATATACGGCGAACATTTTCCGATCCATACCTGGAATCAGGCCTTCAGGGGCCACAGACTACATCAAAGTGGAGGCTATCAAAAAGTTCAAAGAAGAGGGGCTTGAGTTGCTAGCCCTTGGAATAAGTCCACTTCACCAAATCCAAAAGCACCACTGTGAAAGCTCTTTTTTGCGACGAGTTTTGATGTTTATGCATGATCACTGCAACTTCCTCTATCCTTATAAAAGCCTGGGTTTTCACAAAAGTCGCTTCAGAGCGAATGAGTCTCAAATGTACATTTGTTTCAGGGGCATGGGGATTCCGAAGGCATTCATGGCTGCATTTATCGCATCGAATATGATCTAGGCAAGACAAAAGCACTCCAAAAAATCAATCTCCTTCGTCTTTTCGGCGAGCGATGTTCCTCCATCTGGCAAACCTCCTTCGCAGTAACTCCATTGTGAGACTTGGACTTACTCGCATGAGTATTGATGCGATGTGGGTCAAGGGCGACATCAAAATCAACTTCTGCCTTCTGGCCACACCGATGAGAATTTTCCGCGCGCACTCGTCAGGGCTGTGCGAAAACCTAGACCAACCTCCGGTAGCGGATTCCATCCAGACGTTTCGATTCATATTGAGCAATTTGGAAGTTTCGAAGATCGGTGTACGAACTAGTCCAGGGCAAACCACACTTACGTTGACGCCCAGATCAGAACCCTCGATCCACATCGATTGGGAAAACCCGAGTACGGCGAATTTGCTCGCCACATATGGCGATGTCGTTGGAAATGGAACTAGTCCTTCAACAGAAGACATATTTATGATGTGACCAAAACCTTGCTTGGTCATTTGTTTGTATGCAAATAGAGAACCATAAATGACACCGTTGAGATTAACATCGATCACTTTTTTGAAATCATCAACACTGAGGTCTCTCAGCTCTCCCGCCAATGCGATGCCCGCGTTGTTGAACAGGAAGTCAATCTGCCCAAAATCAGAGACAACAGAATCAACAGTCTCCTTGAATGCCTGCGGATCAGAGACATCGAGATGCCTTGCATGAATTTTTTCAGAGTTCTGACCGATCGCTCCGATGCTATCAGTCAAACCATCAAGTTGAATATCGGTTGCTACAACAATGGTTCCGAGGTTGGCAAGCTCCTTGACGAGAGCCTTCCCTATGCCGGAAGCTCCGCCAGTAACCAGTGCCACTTTTCGGTTGAAGTGAGATCTAATTTTCATATCTTTCTTTCCCAGCTCATCGCCGATTTTAGGACCGTATCTACTACTACAACTTCCTCACGAAATTTGAATCCAATTTTTTCTCAGGCCCATCGAGAGGATAGGACAAGGTAAGAAAGCAGACGTCCAACCGTGGTGGAAGCAGCAGTTTGAAAGCGCGACGCTTTTGGCAAATGATCACCCTTGGGGATCTTCCCTCTCCATCACATCAATTGATGCATCTTGACGCAATGGCTTGGTGGCTTTCTGCCTACGCCAGAAGACGATCTTTAGTTTCTCTCTGGATAAAAATTGAAACGCTTGCAGCCCGGTCCATTCGACTGAGCTTGAGATGGTGGTCGGCTATCACCGAGTATCTTGGTGAAAGATTGGGAGAAACACTTTATTTGGAGGACTGGTCTTCCGCCCTTCCCGAAAAGCTCGCGAATCAAAACTTGCGATAGAGGAAAATAGACCTAACAATCTCAGATGTTTTCACCTCATTTTATATGACTGAAAACAAATACCTTTTCGACAATCTCCGATACGACCTATGCCAAGTGGTCCTCATTTGGTTTTGGTCCAAGCTAAAGTCGAATTACTCCGATCCGATAGGAGCCGTGTAAGTAGTAGGATTTATTATTTACACTGCACAACTTCCGCTTACCAAATCGAAGTGGCTAAATCTCTGATAAGTCATGTTGTGCAATAGCTGCCAAAAAAACACAACAAAGCGGGCGAGCTTGGTGGTTTTTTGCCACAAAACGGCAGTTATTTTCCCTCGAATATCAAGCGCCACAATAGTTTAGTGTCTTTTTTCGCAAATCAAAAAAACGGACCACCCCATTTTGATATCGTTTTTCTCCTTGAATACGCCATGTTGTACATGTACTCAACATGAAAAAACGCACTTTTTCAAAAAAGTGGTCCACCCATAACAATCATAAAATCATAAAGTTAACTGCGATTTTTTGGGGTGGTCCGCCCAGTGGTCCGCTAGCGGACATAGCAAAATGGCGCACCTGAATACATAGAGCAGTATTTTCAGGGAGTTCTGCTGTTTTGAAAATTGGCACGTGGGTTGCTCTATAGGTTTTTGTGAGGAGCACTTTCAAAAAGAGCGCTTCACAAAACGTGATTCAACATCAGGAGAAGTCATCATGAGTCAAAACAAAACGAGAAGCGTCACGTCACAAGAAAATGCGTTTAAAGAGGTAGCCATGAATCACAGGGCGAATCATCGGGAGCAAAATTTTTCACGATGTTTGGATTCAAAATTTGTCGCCGCGTTGATGTGCAGCCTTCCCAAAATCAGGGGGCAGCGTCCAGTTTTTGGACGCGTTGGTGGGACGAAGTCCACCAAATTGACCGCCAGGGAAATCTAGGGGTGGGTGCCAACACCCCATGCTTGCACGGATCAAAACTCGGTAGAAAACAGCATAAAAAAACATCAACACAAAGGAGCAAAAAAATGAACCACATCACAGCAAGAAAAACACACCTCAACCAACATAAACACACACCCATCACCACAAGAAAACGCCACAATACTTCAACAAAAAAAATCCCAGAAAAAAAAGATCCTAGTGTCACACCTCCAAAAAACCAGTCGGTAGATGTCAAAAATCTAGACACC
>CAILAO010000908.1 GCA_903832105.1 uncultured Pseudomonadota bacterium
CGTTTTTCGACGCAGAGTCTGTTAAAGAAGCTCAGGCGATATTCACAGAAATTGGACAGTGGATTTTTGAACTCGGAATCCCACCACTCAAAGCTGTGAGAAATAACCGTGCAAAACTCTCCCATCCCTTTTGTTTGTCTCGGAGTTTCGGGGAAGTGTTACAAAACCTTATTTTAAAATTAACCTCACTTAAGTCCATCTTAACGTCAATGCTTCTGATGCGAGTATGAAATCTTCGAAATCGGGGCAACATCTTCTTAAAATCTGCGTTAAAGAAATAGAGCCGATCGAAGCGATGGCAAAATTAAACATGAGGTGTGAGAATGGTTTTACAAGGTGCGGAAAAAAGACAAATCAAGACGTTCTACTTAATAAGTCGTTTCATCATAGCGCGCCTCGATCCAAATACCAAAATCGCTGTCCAAACAAGAATTAGCAAAGGAGCAGCAGGATCGAGCGGAAAACCGAGCAGTAATGTTCGCGCAAGTTTTGTGACCGGAGTGAGGGGAAGAAACCATGCGATCCATTGAAGGATTTTCGGCAGAGTTTCGAGAGGAAAAAAAACACCGCAGAAGAGAAACATAGGGAATACGATGAGAAACTGAGGATATGCGATTTGATCAATAGTCGTTGACCATGCTGCAACCCAGAGTCCGAGTCCTGAAAACATGAGGCAGCATAAAAAGCTGAGTGGCAGCGCGAGGAGACACCCTACGATGTTAAATTGACCTGTGACATAACCAATCACCAAGACTGCAAATGCGGCAAAAGTCGCATTAGACGCGTCCCAAAGAAGCTCTCCCCAAAGGACTTCAGAGAGCGTTATGGGCGTAGTGGCCATAGCGTGAAATATCTTTTGATAGTACATCCTGACAAAGCTGCCATAGGCGGCCCCAAAAAATCCTTGAAAAAGAACCGTTTGAGCAAGGACTCCCGCAAATACAAAAGATCGATAGTGCACCTTGACGCCTTGAACATCCATCATGCCGACAAGAGTTCCGACGCCAAGACCGAACGTCACAAGATAAAGAAGAGGCTCAGCAAAAGTGGTGACGATGCTATAGGCGATGCTTTTTCGGAAAACCGCGAAATAGCGAAGCCAAACACACCGAATAGCCCACCATGTCGAAGGAATGTTCTCTTGAGAGGTCATTTGTCACTCACCAGCAAAGGTGTTCCAGTCGTCTTGAGAAAAACATCTTCAAGATTGGGAGGACGTTTCCAGATAACGCCTGGCCTCACTTCCTCGCTCATTTCCTGTTCACTGATATGCCGCTGAATAAGTTCCGCTGAAGACCCGCAATCGATGATTTTCCCATTATGTAAAATTGCGATCCGATCGCATAGTTTTTCTGCTTCTTCCATATAGTGAGTTGAGAGTAAAACCGAGAGACATTGTTTCCGATATTCATGTAGGATGGCCCATAGTGAGCGTCTTGACTCAGGATCAAGACCTGTCGTGGGTTCGTCCAGGATCAAGATGCGTGGTTCTGAAATAAAAGCACGAGCGACCTGAAGACGCCGTTTCATTCCACCCGATAGTTTCTCAATACTCAAGTGAGATTTCTCTTCGAGTTGAAATTTTTTCAGTAGGGCTAAAGATCTTCTTTTGCCTTCAGCGGTTTGAATATGAAAAAAAGTTGCATGCTGGATAAGTTGGTCGAGAACAGTAAAGTCGGAATCAAGCGTGTCTTCCTGGGGGCAATAGCCAAGAATCTGCCGTGCCGCTTTTGGATTTTCATCCACGCGTATTCCATGAATCTGAACCTCCCCGGAGGTCGGGGGGAAAAATCCAGTCAGACAACTGATAATCGTTGATTTTCCGGCACCATTAGGTCCAAGCAAACCAAAGCACTCGCCTGGTTTTACGTCGAAGCTAACATCATCGACGGCCGTTAGCGTTGCATGTTTCGAAACCTTGTAACGTTTCACTAGATTGCGAACAACAAGCGGCAATGGTCCAGTCGCAAACTCCATTTTAAGTCAATCTTGCCCTAATAAACTCAGCGTTCATTTTTGCGATGAAGCGCTTTTTAATGCCTTTCGGGCAGACGGCTTCGCACTCATAGTAATTGGTGCAGTTACCGAAGCCTTCCTTATCCATGGCAGAAACCATGTTTGAAGCTCTTCGTTTGCGCTCGACTTGACCCTGGGGGAGATAGGCAAAATGCGAGATCTTGGCCCCGGTAAAGAGCATAGCGGATGCGTTTTTACATGCAGCGACGCAGGCTCCGCAGCCTATACACGCGGCGGCATCCATGGCTGTCTCAGCATCGTCTTTCGGAACGAGAATGGCGCTGGCTTCAGGCGCGCCTCCGGTATGTGCCGACGTGAAGCCGCCCGATTGAATGATTCTATCAAGAGCTGAACGGTCGACAACCAAATCCTTGACGATTGGGAATGCCCTAGCCCTGAATGGTTCGATAAAGACATGATCGCCGTCTTTGAAGTGACGCATGTGAATCTGGCAAGTCGTGGTTTCAGCGAGCGGTCCATGAGGTTTGCCATTGATGACGAGGCTGCAAGCGCCACAGATACCTTCGCGGCAGTCATGATCAAAGGCGATTGCGTCCTCTCCTTGGATGATCAGGTGTTCATTCAGAACATCAAGCATTTCAAGGAACGACATATGTTGATTAATATTGTCAACCTCGTAGACTTTCATCTCACCTTTATCTTGTACGTTCTTTTGACGCCATACGTGAAGTGTTAGTTTCATGAGAGGTCTCCTCTTTATTTATAGCTTCTAGTAGCTAGTTTGATGCTTTCAAAGTTCAGTGGCTCTTCATGACGAATAGGCATTTTCCCCGTCCCCGTGTGTTCCCACACCGCGACATGAGCGAAGCGCTCGTCATTTCTTTTTGCTTCGCCATCGTCCGCTCGATGCTCTTCGCGGAAGTGGCCGCCGCAGGACTCTTCGCGCGCGAGTGCGTCGTGGCAGAGAAGCTCGGCAAAATCGATGAAGTCCGCGACACGTAGCGCGGTTTCAAGAGCAACGTTATAGTCTTGAGCTGATCCAGTGATTTTTAGATCGTGCCAGAACTCTTCGCGTAGCTTTGGAATGGCTTTTAGTGCGCGGTCGAGCTTTTCTTTGGTGCGACCCATGCCGACGTTTTCCCACATGATTTTTCCAAGTTCGCGATGGAACATATCAGCCGTGCGCTTTCCTTGGATTCCCATGATTTTCTTGATGTTAGCGAGGGTTTCCGTTTCGACACGTTTAAACTCTTCATGATCGGTCTTAATCTTCGCTGGACCTGACGAGACGATATAGTCGCCGATCGTGTAAGGAAGAATAAAGTAACCGTCCGCAAGACCTTGCATGAGAGCGCTTGCCCCGAGCCTGTTGGCCCCGTGATCAGAGAAGTTGGCTTCCCCAATGACGAAGAGGCCAGGGATTGTGCTCATAAGGTTGTAATCGACCCAGAGTCCACCCATTGTGTAGTGAGCCGCAGGATAAATTCTCATTGGGACTTTGTAGGGATCTTCGCCCGTAATCTTGTCGTACATGTCGAAGAGGTTCCCGTACCTTTCGGCGATCACATGTTTGCCAAGACGTCCGATGTATTCTGAAAAATCAAGATAAACCCCGAAACCTGTTTCTCCGATACCATGACCAGCGTCGCAGACTTCCTTGGCAGCACGTGATGCAATATCGCGAGGAGTCAGGTTTCCGAAACTTGGATATTTTCTTTCGAGATAATAGTCTCTTTCCTCTTCAGGAATGTCATTAGCGTTGCGCGTATCTTTCTTTTTCTTCGGGACCCAAATGCGACCATCGTTCCTGAGTGATTCGGACATGAGGGTCAGCTTTGATTGATATTCACCGGAGACCGGGATGCAGGTTGGATGGATCTGTGTGAAACATGGGTTGGCAAAGCCGGCGCCTTTCTTATAGGCACTGTAGATCGCCGTAACGTTACAAGCTTTGGCGTTGGTAGAGAGATAGAAAACGTTGGCATAGCCGCCAGTTGCCAGAACAACCGCATCGCCAGCAAACGACTCTACTTTTCCTGTGACGAGATCTCTCGTCACAATACCAACCGCGCGACCGTTGACAACAACAAGGTCTAGCATTTCAGTACGAACGTGCATTTTGACTTGGCCAAGACCGATTTGACGGGACAAAGCTGAATAAGCTCCGAGAAGAAGCTGCTGGCCCGTTTGACCGCGTGCATAAAACGTTCGGGAAAGCTGGGCGCCGCCAAAAGAGCGCGTCGATAAAAGTCCGCTGTACTCGCGGGCAAAAGGAACGCCCTGGGCTACGCACTGGTCGATAATATTATTGGACACCTCAGCAAGACGATGAACATTGGCTTCCCTTGCGCGGAAGTCACCGCCTTTAATCGTATCGTTAAAAAGGCGAAAAGCGCTGTCACCATCACTCGAATAATTTTTCGCAGCGTTGATACCGCCTTGTGCTGCGATGGAGTGAGCGCGTCTAGGACTGTCCGAGAAGCAGAAACATCGAACACGGTAGCCTAACTCCGCAAGGCTCGCGGCAGCAGAGGCCCCTGCAAGTCCAGAACCGACGACCAGAATTTCATAACGTCTTTTGTTTGCAGGGTTGACGAGTTTGATTTGAGCTTTGTAACGGCTCCACTTTTCTTGAAGAGATCCAGCAGGAATTTTTGCATCAAGTTTCATAGGGCATTACCTCCGATGACGCCAGACCAAATGAGGAAGGGGATTGAAACACAGCCCCCAACGATCAACGTCGCGATGATGATTCCAAGACACGTCAGGATTTTTTCATACTTAAAGTGACTGAATCCGAGTGTTTGAAAGAGACTCGAAGCTCCGTGTCGTAAATGCATCCAGAAAATGAGCATCACAACGACATAGGCTCCCATGACAGAAGTGTTTTTAAAGCCGCTCGTGACCATGAAGAATTCATCAAAGCGTCCCATGGCGTCAAAACGTTCCCCGGGAAAGTAAAGCCAGCGGAGCGTTAGATGGGCAAGGTGGTATGCAAGGAAGATCAGAATCAAAGCGCCCGTCCAAATCATGGTGCGCGAAGAGAGAGTTGCCTGCAGCGTCGTTTCGCGAACATAGCGATGGGGACGAGCAACCCAATTTCCGATATAGAGCCATAGGCCAAAAATAACATGAAGGACAAAAAGACCGATGAGACCTAGTCTTGCGATCCAGAGCAGAGTGGGTTTTGAATGCAAAAATTCAGCGTATGCATTCAGACTGCCGGGGCCTCCATAGATTGAAAGGTTTCCTAGAAGATGGACGAGGAGGAACAGCACAAGGCAGCAACCCGTCACAGCCATCACGATTTTCTTACCAATTGAACTTACCGGTAGCATGGAATGTTCTCCTGAGGAAGGAAGTGAGCAAGAAAAAAATCTAGTGTCCTATTTGTATACATGAACGAA
>CAILAO010000909.1 GCA_903832105.1 uncultured Pseudomonadota bacterium
ACTAGACTGCAATTAGCAAAATATGTTTAGTAATGTCGCTTAGATCGGATTTGTGGACAGTTCGATAACAGCCGGATTTTATAACACATTGATATTACAAGGTTGCAAGGATGGTATGGATTTTGAAGTATAATTAAAGTATATTAGCCCCGTTTTACTGGGGTTTTGGTAAGACAGGAGTTTTTGTGAGTACCGCAAAAAAAATAGAAAAGAAAAGTAAAAAGGAAGATCCAGCTTTAGAACAAGCAAGGAAAGATAACTACGAATTTGCAAAAAATCTGACGGATGAAGATATTTTCAAGACTTTAAAATCCTTTGGAATGAGTGACAAAGAAGCAAAAGAAGCAGTCGAAAACCGTTTATAATGATCCTGAACCCACGCGACATTTTACCTTCAATCCTGACTCGATATTTTCAGAATCTTTTTGAACAGATCTTGAACCTACCAAACGTTGCAAGCGTATTTTTCTCTCTTCGCGGTCGATCTCCAGAAGATTTCTTGGATTGGGAATACGTTCTCGAACATGTATTGTATCGCGATACAATTCTTGTTTCTTTGAATATCACAACTGCAACAAACAAAGCCTTTTTGCTCTTAATCCGCTTTGACTGGAAATCAACAGAAACCATTTCCAAAAAATATCCTGGAGCAACACCCTGCGGAGATGTTACGCCATATGAATTTATCGGCAATTATGTGGTGACGTTATCTCAGCAAACGGGTGAAAAGTGCTTTGCGGTTGACGTTGAACCACACCATGGTCAGTTCAGCACTTTTCCTTTTCATTGCCACAAATACCCAAAAGAATTAGACCGTCTATTGGATACCATCGAAACATTTGATGGTACATTCGCATCACTTATTAAACTTCTGAGTTTCTACCTTAAATCTTGAAGTGTCATCACAAAGGAATCGTGTTTAATTCGGAGCATGGAGCAAATGATTTTATATAGATTTGGAGTAGATTTGTAGATTTGGAGCACGGAGCAGGTGATTTTCAAAATGCAAAAGGAAAGAGAAGGTTCGAAAATTTTCATTAAAAAACGCGGGAAGGCCGGTTTGCTTTTGGATTCAATATGTTCGATAAAAAAAATCACACCCAGTTGCGGATCTGGTCCTCTTTTGCATTTCTCGTTATCGTTTTTGTTTTGTATTTTGCATCTTTTTAAAAAGCCACCCACCTTGGTTAAGGAGGCGCTCGGTCCATTTTCTTTAGACATTCACGAAAATAGGTTTCGCGTGCAGCCTTTGTTGATTCGGTGCCGATCGTGTGGGTATGTTCATATACAGCGTCATCGAATGAGTGTTGTGATTTTAATCCTTGTTCTTCTTTAAAAAGTTTTTGAAAGTGGTCCTCTACGAATTCTATTTCATTCTCACTTTTCACGATCCCAAGATCTTTGTATGAACTTAAAAGTGAAAGAGGCTCGCCGCTGATACGAAAATAAAGGGAACAATATGGATAGTTTCTAGGGTCAATTTTGGTAGCGCGATAAATATTGAACCAAATATATCCGATGGTGTTGATAAGATATTCTTCAGTTGTAATCATGGGAGATTTGTAACGCTCACGAAGTGCGTGGCTATCTCGCTTAAGAACAAAATTTACTTTTCTGGCAATAAGAGAATTCGTTGTGCGCATAAAATTCCCAAGTGATTTTGCGGAACGAGCCTTAATCAAGGCATGCGCATGATTGTCAAGAATCGCAAAGTCATAGAATTTTATACCGTGCCTTTTAGCATATTTAGTCCATGTCGTGATGATGTACTTTTTTATCACCTCTCTCCTAAACAAAAACTCCCGATTTAGGCAGCGAAAGGTGACATGTATCAACGAATTATCAGAAACTATGTAACTTCTTGGAATACTCGTATCATACCTCCTACCGAAAATCTGGCAGATGGACTATATGAACGGGTTTCCTGGATTGCTATGGGCATGTATCATTCTCATTGGGCGAGTTAACTAGCTGAGTATTTTAAGGAACTTTTCGCTCCGTGGTGTTGATTTGTTGATTTGTATCATGAATCAGGTATTGAACCGCCAGAGATTCATTTTTGGATGAGGGAATCAAAGAGCAGTTCAGCCGAAGTAGACTATGTTATTTCTGAGGGAAACCTTATAGTCCCTATCGAAGTTAAAGCTGGACAGTCAGGGTCAATGAAGTCACTAGCTGTTTTTGTTGATGAAAAGAAAGTAGACTTTGCTGTTCGTTTTGATCTTAATCCCCCATCTCTTTTTCCCGTTAAACTGACTCTGTCCAATCAAAACAAAGTGAAGTACGATCTGCTTTCTCTTCCGCTGTTTTTCGCGAACCAAACCAGACGATTAATCGATGAATACAGGGCGTCTTAAAATGTCGGGTTAAAAAAGATTCGGCATAAGATGTTCTAGGGCGTCTTTAAGCTTTGTAGGCTGATTGGACGGGATTTTTTTTAAGAAAAAAAGTGCTTCCCCGATGATAACGTCGGGATACTCTCCAGCCTCTCGCCTTTTCGTAACGCCTTCGGCTAGCGTGCGTTTGCTGAGCTTTACCCCCTTTTCATCGGCGATCAAAGGGTGATGATAAAAAAGCGGGAGGGATCTTCGCCCTAGAGCGCGCGCGAGGGCTATCTGCCTTCCCGTCGAAGACAGGAGGTCCTGCCCGCGGACGACAAGATTTACGCCATGATGTATGTCATCCACGACAACGGCAAATTGATAAGTCCAATTGCCGTGTCGATCCCGCAGCAGAATGTCCCCGCATTGATCGAATGGATTTTGGTGTTGTTCCCCAAGAAAACCGTCAAGAAACGTCTCAATTTTGTCCTCAACTTTAAAGCGTAGTCCCACATTTTTTTCCGTAAGAGAAAAACCTTTTTCTCGACACGCCCCCTTGTAATGAAGCTCCTCACCGGAGGATACGATCTCTTTCCTGGAACAACGGCATGCAAAGACAAGCCCGCTCTTGATCAGTTCATCAAGGGCCGCGATGTAGCGATCTTCTGAATCACTCTGCCGATAGGCGGAAGGTTGACCTGCCCGATCGGGGCCAAGAGCATACTCAAATCCAAGCCATTCAAGATCGCGGAAAATGGCCGTTTCGTACTCAGGTCGGCAGCGCCCGCGATCATGATCCTCGATCCTTAAAATGACTTTGGCGCGAACGGCTTTTGCAACAGCCCACACAAAAAGCGCTGAGGCCACATGACCCAAGTGAAGATATCCCGTGGGGCTAGGGGCAAAGCGGGTAACAGGGTTTGGAGAAAGTTTCCTTTTTAAATCTTCTAAGTTCTTCATGCGTTTAGAATATGGTATAAATAGAGGGACTTCAATTTTATTATTCATGCGAGATGTCAATCATGAGTCAATTAAGAAATCCTTGTAAAGATAGTTTAGCTGAAGACATTAAATCCGCTTTCTCTAAGATGGGCGTCAAATTTGAGGAGGCTTTTCCAGGGACAGAACCAGTCTCGATGCAAATTGCGGATACGCTTGAAAAGCCGCCTGAGCCACATCCTGGCGATTACGCATTCCCCTGCTTTCGCCTAGCTAAAGTCCTAAAGAAGGCCCCCCCAGCCATCGCTACCGAACTTGTAACTTTATTAAATCAGGGTCGCAAGCCAGGTTCATGGTTTAAAGAAGCTATCGCGGTCGGACCCTTTGCAAATTTTTTAATCGACAAAACGGTGCTGGCCAAGGTTCTTTTACCAAAGGTCTGTGATGGAACCTATCGAGGAGAATTGAAAGCGGATGTTTCCCGCTCGTCCGTTCGCGTGATGGTTGAATATTCACAGCCCAATACTCACAAGGAATTTCATGTGGGTCATGTTCGTAATGTCGCGCTCGGCGGCGCGCTCTGCGAGCTTTTTAAATATGCCGGATACCAGGTGGTTGCCGCGAATTATATTGGAGATGAAGGGACTCATATCGCTAAGTGTCTTTGGCATATACAAAAGAAAGGCCTCAAAGCTCCTGAAGAGAAGAAGGGAGAATGGCTTGGTGACATGTATGCCGAGGCGACGCGCACCCTAGCAAATGCATCTGAAGAAGATCGAAAGTTGATGGATCAGGAGGTGTCTCAAGTCCTTCGAGAAATCGAGAGTAAGCGCGGCCCCATTTATGACGAGTGGAAAAAAACACGTCAGTGGTCGCTCGACGACTTTAATGCCAACTACGCATGGCTCGGTATTGCCTTTGATCACTTCTTCTACGAATCTGAGTTTACGGAAGAAGGTCAGTTGCTCGTCGATGAATACCAGAAGCTTGGATTTTTTAAGGAAGATCAAGGCGCCATTGGCATCGATCTTAGTCCTTATAAGCTAGGTTTCATGATCGTTCGAAAACGTGACGGTAATATTCTATATGCAACGAGAGATCTTGCTCTCGCACGGAAAAAGTTTAACGACTTTAAAATCGATCGTTCGATTGTGGTTGTGGCATGTGAACAAAATCACCACTTTAAACAGGTCTTCAAGACTCTTGAACTCATGGGATTTCCGCAGGCCAAGTCTTGTTATCATCTAAGTTACGGCATGGTGGTGCTCCCCGAGGGAAAGATGTCGTCGAGAGCGGGGAACTCCGTTACATTTAACACCCTGCGAACCGAAATGCTTTCGGAACTTCATCAATATCTCGAAAAATATAAAGATGAGTGGACACCCCAAGAGATTGAAGAGACAGCGCATCGACTCTGTCAAGGCGCAATCAAGTACGGCATGCTCTACTGTGACGCCAATCGCGAAATTGTATTTGATCTCAAAAATTGGCTTTCCTTCGAGGGAAACACGGGCCCTTATCTCATGTATAGTTCCACGAGGACGCAATCGATTTTGAGGAAAGCGGAAGAGCAAGGGAGCCACGAATCCTTCACGCACTTGGATCTTTTAGCCGAAGAATCGGAGCATGAACTTTTACGCTATCTTTTTGATTTCAATGAAATTGCACTTCAGGCGGCGGAATTATATAAACCAAGCTTACTCACAAATCATCTGTTCTACATGTGCAAGTCATTTAATCGTTTTTACACCGATGTCCCTGTACTCAAAGCATCCTCAGAAGAATTGCTTGGAGCGAGGCTCGCGTTGATCAGTGCGTTTAGTTCCGTATTAAAGACGGGGCTTTCTCTTCTTGGGATTATCCCTCCGGATAAGATGTGAGAGCGGGAGTGGAAACGGGGTTTCAACAGCGCGGCGTTTTAGCCCGATCCTGTTGGAAAACATCGAAAGTCATTGAAATTTATGAGAAAAAATCTGTGCCTATCCGCGCTAGAAACTGCTATGATTCCTCCAATTCTTTTCGAGCTTTCCGCAATCTGGTAGAATCGGAAAGCGTTTAGATTGTTTATGGTTAGTGCAGTTTTTAAATCATTTCTGTTTCGAAGTCAGGAAGTATCATGTTGAAACTACGCCCAGTCGCTCGGACATTTAAGTTGACCAATCTATTATGTATGGGTTTCGCCCTCTGCCTCTTGGCGCTTTTTGCCAGCGCGACGCTTGCAAATCCGGAAAACCAAAACAGTAAGCCTGGAACAACGCCATCGTCGCAGGTTTCTGGAGCCGGTGGAACAGGCGGCGCAGAAGAAGTTGTGGCAGAAGCTGATCTCGGAGGGCAGAGCATTCTGGAACGTGCGGTTAGAGGTGGAATCCTTACCTTCGGTGTTTTAATGCTTCTTGCAACGCTTTCTATCGTTTCTTGGGCGATCATTGTTGCAAAGTGGTTTTATCTTCGCCACGTTGAAGAGGGGTCGGACGGTTTCGTAAAAAGTTTTTGGGCTAGCCGCTCTCTTAATGAGCTAAATAGTCGTCTTCAGAAGTTTCCTTATAGCCCGGCGAGAGAAATTTTTAGAAACGGATACGCGGAGCTTGTCAGAGGTAGTCAGCTAAGGGAACAGGCGATTTCAGGAGATCTTGTCTTAACGGTTATAACCGATAACCTCACAAGGGCTCTTCAAAAAGGAAAACTTCTGGAACGAAGGCGGCTTGAGCGGTTTCTTCCTTTCCTTGCAATTTGCGCCTCAACAAGCCCTTTCATAGGCCTTTTTGGGACGGTTTGGGGGATCATGAATTCATTCGAGGGTATCGCTCGGACGGGGAGTGCGAGTTTGGCAGCCGTTGCTCCAGGCATTTCAGAGGCATTGATCGCTACCGCGTTTGGTCTTGCCGCGGCGATTCCAGCCGTGGTCGGTTACAATATTTTTAATAGTAAAATCAGACATCATATGCTGAATCTCGATGGGTTTTCCTCGGATTTTTTAAACATCGTTGCTAGACATGTCGTTGGCGAGCGTGCTCGTGGTCAAAACATAGGGGGAGGCGCCGCTCATGTCGACGCAACAGCGTCGATCATCGATACAGCCGGTGTGATTCCTCAGAGTACCAATTAGATTTTGCAGGTGCAAAATCGTATTACGAGGCCATGATAGCGGCAGCGGGGTTTCGGCGTAACAGATAGAAACCACTTAATAGGGGTTTAAAATATATGGGATTAGGGGGACTCAGAAAAACAAACGGTGCAGATGCCCAAGAAGAGCGGGATGACTTGGCTGATATTAACATCATTCCGCTTGTTGACGTGATGCTTGTACTTCTTATCATCTTCATGGTGACAGCTCCCTTGTCTATCGGGGGAATCAAGATTGAACTTCCACAAAGCAAAGCTACTGGAATGGTGGTGAAAGAAAACCGCATCATTCTTTCGGTCACAGCTGAAGGTGAGTTTTATATCGAAAAAATGAACATTCCTGGGGCTGTATTACAACAAAAAATGAAGGCTCTTTATCAGTATCGGCAGAATAAAGAACTGTTTGTCCGGGCGGACCGAAACGTGGCTTACGGGAGAGTTGTTGATGCCATGGGCGCTGCAAAACTTGCAGGAGTGGATAAAATTGGCATGCTAACACAGTTTCCTATTAAAGCCGCTAACAAGGGGAAAGGGCCTGCAACGGTCCCCAGATGAGCGACATTGATGAATTATGACAGCAAATGCTAAAACAGAAGTCCTAGACCAAGGTTTTTTCCTTCGCATGATTGAAAAGGATGAAACCAAGCTTGTCTATTTTTTTGTGGGAATTTCGCTCGCGATTCATGTGGGAGTTTTTGTATTTGACGATTGGAAGTGGGCGAGATTGTCGCCTCCTCTTATCGATGAGTGGGTGATTAGCACCGAACTCGTGAGTAGCATTGACCTTTCTGCGGCGGATAGTTCGTCGATTCCGGATGCAAAAAAGGCCGAAGAAGCCGCAGCGGCAGAGCGATTGCTTCCTCAAATCACAAAAAAGTTTTCGATCGAGGACGCGCAAGCGAAAAAAGACGAGATGACGATCGAAGATGAGAAAACTGTTAAAGAAGAAAAAATCGAAGAGACTCCAGTAAAACAGGAAACAACTCCACTCGAACAGCTTGCTAAAGATGATGATGAGTCAAATCGTCTCAAGAAGGACGATGCGCTGAAACGTCTTGCTTTGGAGCAGCTAAGGAATGAACAGAAGAAGGCGAAGGATAACGAAGCCCCTCAAAAAGACGCCTTAGCTCGTTTAAAAGCCGAACTCTCGAAACGCAAGATCGGGATTGGCGAGCCGGGAGTTGCGGGCAAAAATGGCAGAAGAAATGCCTATCAGGCACTTTTGCAAAAGGCACTCCAAAAAAACTTTGCACTTCCTGAGGCGTACAACTTAAAAAATGCAGATTTGATAGCTACAATCACTGTGATGTTGAACGAGCGCGGTGATCCAACCAAGGTTGATGTTTATAAATCGTCAGGTGATGCGGCATTCGATAAAATCGCTCTTAAAACTGTTTACGATTCGGCGCCTCTGCCCCCACCCCCACCTGAAGAGGTGGGAGCAGAAATTCACGTCAATTTTACGCCGAAAATGTTGTGATGAGGAGGATTTATGACTTTTTCTCGATTTTTACTTAAATGGTTTGTTACGATTTTATTTTTCGGCATTTCGTTTGAGGCTATAGCGGCTTCACCCCTTGTAATCAATATTAGCAACCCAAACTTTCGAAAATTGATCGTCGCGTTA
>CAILAO010000910.1 GCA_903832105.1 uncultured Pseudomonadota bacterium
AAGTCCGATCGGCATCCCGATCATGCCCCACCATACGCTCGACAGCCCGGCGTTGTACAACGCTTCCCAACCCGCGATGATCGAGATTGCGCCGCTTAATCCGCCGGAAACGGTCAGCATATACCGTCCGGCCAAACGATTCGCCGCCAGAAAATCCGCCACACTGCGCATATATCTTTTAGCATAAGTCGTAATTCCAATGAGTGACCCCAGCAGCAGGACGATTATCGTCCAGTCGATCCAGTGCAGATTCATTGACAAGTATCCTTTCCCGTAGATTACTTATGCCCTATGCTAAATTATCTTTTATTATTCTACTTTCTTTTGCAGGGAAATATCATCGAACCAGACAGTTCCTTTTCCAACAAATCTTAACAACAACTCCGTTGTTTTCGCTGAGCTCGGAACTGAAAATGTATATTTAAATTCATGCCATTTGCCATCGTTTTCGCGCGGCAAGCCCGGAGGATCGGCCCTTCCAACCTCTTTTCCACCCTCATCTTTAAAATAAAAAGTTATAAAAGGGTCTTTGGTCATTTCTTTAGTCATATACCACAAACTTATTTCGTATTTGCCTTCGTTAATAGGCATGCCTGACTGCCACCATCTTATGTCGGGTTTTTCGATTTGAGTGTCAGAGGTTATCTCGGCGCTATACTTGCCACTATGTTTATTAACAGTATCTCTGCGACATCCCGTGTCACCCTTCCAAGTCTCGGTATTGATACCGTCTCCCTGCTCAAAACCCGGGTCGGAAACAATATTTTTAGAAACAACGTTTTCCTCTGCATTCAAGGAACATGAGATACTTGATAACAAAAAAACACTAACCCCGATAATTCCTACAGTCGATATTACCTTTTTCATTTTTTCCCTCTTGTTTTGTTGTTGAGTTAAAAACTGAATCATTTTTTGCCAGTATCCTCCTTTTGTTTATGATCTTTCACGAATCTGTTTTTGACGATAAGTCTCTTTTCGCTTTTTTCTTGAACGAAACTAAAGGTTCCCTTTATTTTTGCATCACTCATCTTGGCAACGCCTTGGGATGATTCGATGTCACTCAGCCGCGCAAGGGTTATGGTAAACTTTATCTTTGCCGGATTCGACCTCTATTTTGTTGACCAGGGGATACCGCTCATTATGTGATTCCTCCCACGACTTTTGATCAAAAAACAGCTTCAACAGATGCACCGTTGAATCGGAATTGCAGCCTATCTCGATTATATTTCCGTTGCAGACAAGCGGAACCGGTTCAAGATCGTGCTGTTCATCAAGCGTAAAAAGTTCACAGTGCTCCGGTTCGGAATCAAGTTCCATCATGATTTTACCATGGCCGTTTCTGAAACTTGAAACCAATATCGCCGCACCTGATTCATTTTTGCCCGCAAGTACATATACATTGGCGTTGTCGGATTCGGTTTTTACCCGATTCGCATAACGTACGATCTCGCCGAAAGCCTTCAGTCCGTAATAGCACTTTGTCGGTATGCCATACTTATCAAAAACACCGTAACAACTTCCGAAATTTGTTGTCACAGTGTAAAAACAGCTCATATCTAGGACGGTGTCTTGCCATGCGCTCAAAAGAGCGGAGGTATACACGCCCGACTCCAAGCTTGGGAAGCCTTCGTAAATCAGCTTGCTCAACGCCTTGTCCGCACGCCAGTTGCCGGGCGGAACCGGATAAGTCTGCGTATGGTGCCATTCGTTGAGATGCAACTC
>CAILAO010000911.1 GCA_903832105.1 uncultured Pseudomonadota bacterium
ATCTGACGTTACTAAAGTCAAATTCAGCCCTTCTTGCTTTTTGACGAGAAGACTTCCTACGATTAACGCATCCTGAGAACCCAAATTATATCGCTCCGCATATCGCGTCAGCAATCTTCTTGCTTCATTGACACCGATAGCATCCAATGATAAAACAGTAGCTTGAACATCACCTTTTTGAGCTTCAATATCAGAAATCATTTTTTGCATATCGTGAAACAGCCGTTCAGGCATCCTTCTGGTACCATGCGTGATCCAAAGATGATCACATTGTGCGATTCCTCCATTCATCACAATTTCGCGAGTACATTGTTGACGTTGTGATTGAATCCCTCTCCGATATTTCCCTAAGACAGAATGAATTTCCATAGAAGTTATTTCGGAGATGTAAAAGGATGTTATCGGTCCACTTTGGATTTTCCGAATTAAGCAGTTATATGCATTCGTCTCTACCGAAGTGCGCGTCTTAGGATTTCGAAAAAAACGAGCGTATGCATTTGTATCCAGTAAAAAAGGGGTTGGCATATTTTACCTCTCTTCATATTCGAACGCCTTCACGAAAACTTTCTGCCGGCATATACTCAAGTTTATTCATCCTTTGTTCTTCTGAAAATGGACGCAATCTCTCTTTAATCTTTTCCACCAAACTCACAAGATCTGCCTTTGCCCCTTTATTGATATATTCGATAACCCCCAATTTGATCAATCTTTTTATCACAGCAGGATCGAAGGTATTCGTAGCATAGTTTGTGTGAACAATGACTTCAACATAAGCATCTATTTTTCTGATTTGCTCAAGGATTTCATCGCCTGAGATTCCAGGCAGTTTAAGATCTAAGATAATCAAATCGAACTTTCCTCTTTGCATGGCATCTAACGCGGTTTTCCCATCCTTTGCCCAAACGACCTGAATCTCAGACAATTCTAATGCTTGTGTAAGCATTTCTCCTGTCGTGATTTCGTCTTCGATGAGAAGAATAATATTTTTTTGCATATTCGCTCTCCTTATTGGCTAAGAGTTGTTTCCTTAGGAATGTTTATGACAAAACGCGTTCCATTTTCATATTCCGGAACCAATACAATTGTACCTCCTTGCATTTTCAAGATACTCCAGATAATAAACAAACCTAAACCTTCACCTTTTCCCGGATTTTTTGTTGAGAAAAAAGGATGGAAAATCTTCTTTCTGTGTTCAGGGGGAATGCCCTTTCCGGTATCTGTAAACATGATCCGAAGATCATGTTCTTTCTCCTCGACCGATATATCAATCTGATTCGTAGCCGATTGTTTTTTTTCTTCAATCGCATCAATTGCATTCAACAGAAGATTATTGATAAGCTGGTCAAATTTGACTGGATCACTTTTCAAAAATATCGGCTTTATCGGGCTAATGTTAACATGTATTTGAGATGTTTGCAAACGGGGCGCAAGGGCATCCATATTTTGCTGTATGCGTGGAATGACATCAAATCTTTCAACAAAGCTTTGACTTGAGGTAATCGGTGATAATCTATCGTTTAGCCTTCCCATCCGTTCCGTATCCGTTAAAATGGGGTCAAAAATCTTTCTAAAGAGTATTTCCTTAGTGATTTCACCTTTAAAGAAATCACGATAAAATTGAATAGTAAAACGAATATTCGTGATAGGCTGTCCGAATTCATGCGAAATTCCTCGTGTCAATTCACTAATTGCCGTTAAACGTTTTTCTTGTTCAAGTATTTGGGAAAGCATCTCTTCTTCACTTTCTTGGACAGTAGCTTTAAGTTCTTGAGTTGGTATTGTAGAACCTTTATGATGTTTCTTGTCCTGGATGGAACGAAGATTTGCAAGAGATTTTTTCACTCTCTCAACATCTTCTATAAAACCAAGCTTGAGATAAAAATTTCTTACCGTTGTCTGAATAGAAATATTCTGAGGAAACTGTTTTTCGATCCTTTCTAAAATCTTTCTCACCTCATCCAATTGAGCAAACGCTTCAAAATAATAAACAAGTTCATATAACAGATTAAATTCGTGTTTTTTTAAAAGATCAGGATAGGTATCAAGGATTTTCTTCGCTCTTTCATAGTTCCCTATTTTCCGGCATATCCTGAAAACTGAACAAATGACAACTGGATCTAAATGAATATCCAATAATTCTTCAGCAATTTTCAAGGCATTTTCATAGTTTCCTCTATTTTCGTAAACTGACATGCAATATGAGTCAATTCTATATGTTTTTTTATCTCTTTGGCGGTTAAGAATAAATTGATTTAAAAATTGTTCTAATTTACCAGAGTCTATTGTTTTTGCTGTTGATGTAAACGTCTTAAAAGTTTGATCAGTTGAAGAAAGATTGGGTAAGTCATCAGGATGTTTCTCGTATGAATCCTGAAATAATTCTTCTTTATCATGTTTTAATTGGAAGAATTTCTCCTCATACTTAGCTTTAATGGTTTGCGCAATTAAGGATCTAAAAAAGTCAAACAAGATATCTTTCTGATCCAATACGATCTTAACTTCTTGAATACTTATGCTCGGAAGATATTGGAGAAGTATATAAATGACTGCTTGAGCGGCAGCTTTACTTGATAAACCTCCGGCTCCCGTCGCTAATGCTGGCATAGCTATGCTTCTACAGCCGAATTGGTCGGCTTGTTCAAGGCAACTTTTGACAGCATTCTGAACAATTTTAACATCAGGCCATTCGTCTGTATCATAGTCAATCACTAACGCATGAAGAACATATTTG
>CAILAO010000912.1 GCA_903832105.1 uncultured Pseudomonadota bacterium
CAAAACGCCAATCAGGTTCAACTCCCCGGATAGTTTAGAGTCGAGGACGCTTATTTTGTCCTCGATTTTAGTCTTCATGCATTATGAGTATTTTTTTTGAATATTTAGATAATAGATTATGAGTGGCCATTGTTGACTGTTAATCATAGGCGGGCGTTTGGTCAGTATCCAGGATGTTAAACTGTCGTCTCGCAGGTCTTAGAAAAGGGACAATAGAATGATCCCGCCGGTTGATCGGTCATAGAGACCGAAATGTGACATTGATCAGTAGCCCTCGAAGTACTCCGAATACCCTGTATTCAGTGAATAAAAAGCAGGTGATTGAGGCAATTAGAAAGTCAACGCATACCGGACGACCTTTAGAAAATTTTGCATTTTTAGAGTTTGCAGAACAACTGGTGGGAAAAAAATCCATTTTTTCAAAAGAGGTCCAAAATAGCTGCAAAGTTAGTAAGCTCGAGGTTTGGGATTAGTGAGGCGCCCCCCTTTTTTATGTGTTAGATCTGCCGGTGCCATGGTGATTATGCGGAGGATTGAGCTTCAAAATTAGATAGGTTTCCAGGGCCGGAGCGAGATAAAAACAATAACAATCCTCAAAGCCGATCGTAACAACACTCTTTATGTAAGGTTTCATGGGCACATAACGCGGAGGATTGGAGCCCTTCTCCTTGCGAAATCGAGCAATTACTCGCCTGGAAATTCCGTGTTCAGGATAGAGCCCTCCACCCCTGGATACTCCGACCCCAATATACGCCACTTGGTCTTTTTCATCTAAAAATGCGTAACAACCAGGCCATTTGTAGTTCGGCATCGAAAACGGTTCTGTCCCAGTCCATCTGGTGTCGTTCCACTCCGGTACTTCTGGTGACAGCCTTGGCCAATGCATCTCCATAAAGTCTTTGGTGTGAGTCTTCAGGTCGTCAAAGGTGCTCATTAGTCCACCTCAAAAAGTCTATTGCAGGTTTGCTACCAAGACAACGGTGACCGCTCGCAATGATATCCAATTCTATGTGACAGGACAATTCGATTTGACGTTATTCTGAAAACCCAGGATAGGAACGTCAGAACGCGGCGCCATTTCACGATATTTCCTTGGGTTTGGAAACCAGACTGATATAATCCACCAGAAAATGAATTATTAGTTTGCGCATCAACGTGGCGGAGTCAAAACCCGTCATTTCAGGCTCGATTTTCTGCAAATGCTCGGGGAAAATTTGCCTCAGTCTATTTTGATCCTTCGTGACCGACTACTGCTGCTTGAATGCCCCTGCTATCGCCTCGCCAAGGGCTTCTTTTCTGTCAAAGTCAGTTTTGGTCCTTATCTCGCCTGGATCCATGAACATCCTGACTTTCTTGGCAAATCTCCTGATCTCGTAGTCCGAAATTCAGAGGAAGGTCATAAACTCGATGTTTGGGATTAGTGAAGCCCCTTTTCTCAAGCGTCTTATCCGAAGTGCCGGCCGAGTTGTTGCTGCTGTTGGTAGTCAAATCACCACGATTCTTGCTTCCTGGACGGGCAGTCCGCCCTTTTTCAAGACACGCGCGTAATTTATAACCTGATTCAAAAAATGATCTTTCTTCCCCTCGTCAAGCTCCTGAGAAGTTTTATAATCAACCACGATGTATCCTTCTTTACCCATAAAAACGAGATCAACCGAGCCTTCTAGAAAAGTGTCGCCTTCAAAACAACTGACAGGAAGTTCGACATATCTTTCGGCCTTAGACGCTTCTTTGAAAAGTTCACTTTCACGAAAGCTTTTTTCAACATTCCTAATCTTGGAAAGTAATACGCCATCCGTGCCTACATCGATCGCAACATCCTGCATCCATCCAACGATGACTTTATCAGAGGGTCCGTTTTTATCACCAACAGGCGACAAGACAAATTCAAACAATTTATGAATCAACGTCCCCCACTTGTCCGGCCTGACGTTTGAAGGACATTTCTGACTCCTGGTCAGTTCGACTACTTCACCTGGAATAGAATTCATACTTGCGTCATCAAGTTTATAGGTACCTTGAGAAAACTGATAACGCTTAGTAAACCTTACATCCTCAGATTTAAAAGTCTTGGCCAATGGAGAAACCTCTGCAAATGAGAGGAGACGCGTATCTTTCGGTTCTTCATGCTTCTGCAGTAGTTCCCGCCTTGAAGCGCGAAGCTGATCCTCTTCACTTCTCAAATCCGGAGGGACTATCACTTTAAAATCTTCCGGCCAAGCCAACCTGGCTAAGGGCTCTTTCTTCTGGTCTTCTTCATCTAGTTTCAACTGGCTGGTCGGTGCAGCAAATGCGAGCTGATCACGCGCCCTTGTACACGCGACGTAGAGTTGCCTCAGTTGTTCAGCCTCCTTATGAGCTTCGTTTTGACGGATTTCTCTCATAAAAACATTGGATTCATCTAAAGAGAGGATTTTCGGAACTACATAGAAATGCCCGTCCTCGCCCAACAATGACTCTTCTTCCGATGCTTCACATTCTTTGAAAAACTGTGTCCATCTAGTTTGAACCGGAGTGTCTCCAGACGCTCCCGGTGGATTTGCGACCATCTTTGAGGTTAGATGGTTTGTAAGAATGACCACAGGAGCCTCAAGACCTTTTGCTTTAAAAGTCGTCATATATCGCACGGCATCTGGCATGTCTGGACTATCTGGTGGCGGCTCGATCCCTTCGAGCAGGTCATCCGGGGAGAGATTGGTGTACTTAGTGATGAGATCACTCCAAGATCCCCCACGATCGTTACTCATTTCAGCAAGGCGTACAGACTCTCTTTTGAAAAACAAATATTTTGGAATCCCACGCGGGACGAAACGCGCTGATTCCCGGAATGCCGTTCGATCTAAAAGATCTGCCAGGACATCTGCCGGCATAAGCGAACTCTTTCGGCAGTAGCAGTCGAAAAGGTAGAGAACAGCATTAACCATCGCAGAAGACAGCATTTTAGGCGCAGAGGAATTCTCAGTACAATACAGTCCAAGGGTTATGAGGTCGAAACTATGGACGATCTCCTTTTTTGCCTGATAGATCTCGGCATCACTGATGTTAAAAAACGGTCCTTTCAGAGTTGCTGCCAGCGATATCGAATCAAGCGGATTATCGATCGCCTTAAAGAGCGCTAATATGTCTTCTCTCTCACTTCCAAAAATGGGCGATCTTGCGCCGCCGATACGGAGCAGCGGTACGGCATGATGCATAAAGACTTTTTCGTATTCCAAAATGTACCAGAACGAAAACGCAAGCAACATAAAGTCCTTATATTGTAGTCTACGTTGTTCTTTGAGGTCGCGATCGAAAATCATATATTTTGGATTATTCACCCTTGAGCGAATGAATGAGGCAACAGCTTCTGCTTCAGCTTCAATGCTCATTTTATATAAATCTTCTCCCTCAGAGGGCTCCGGAATTTCGAACGTTATGCCAATAACGGGTTCTAGAGTCGACGCCAACCCGATCGAGCGGACATCGCGTTGTTTTTCATAATGAGCCTGACGTGCCCTAGCGTCCGGACTTTCAACTTTTCCGAGAATATTCGGGAATATATCGTTGAAATACGTTACAAGCTCCTTGCAAGACCGTTGATTATTTTCAAGACATTC
>CAILAO010000913.1 GCA_903832105.1 uncultured Pseudomonadota bacterium
CGAATACACAAAGCGCAGTCATTATAAAAAGGGGGAGAAGAAATACAGGCCGCGCCAGGTCTCTCGTGCTGAGTCTTAAATTCTCTTTCCAAGATTCACGCTTGAGGCTGATGTTAATCCCCAAAAGGTTGATGCCAGAATGTTGGGGTTTTGGATCACCGCTAGTATTGGATTCTTCGTGAAACAGGGTGAAGTCCATAAAAAATCCAAGAATTGCAATCAAGACACCGACGAAGAGCCGTAAAGAGATAATTGCAATAATAACAGCGAGTTGGTTATCAATCGTTAGGGCGAATTTTGTTTCTAGAAACTTCGAAATTGCCAAATAGATTACAATGACGTTTCCGCCATATTTTATGTATTGAAAAAGAAGATCATGGATCATCGTCCATAGACCTAGCAGAAGGGAGCCTGTCAGCACTGATAAAAAGTTCCACCCCATGACGGTGACCGGTAACTGAAACATAAGACCTTGCATAAAAATGGCAAACATCGGCTTAAACTTACCGCCAGCCGGAGATAGTGATTTAAAAGCGGCGCTGATAAATGAAATCCAAAAGATTCGAGTCTTATGTTCGAGTCTTTTGCCAAACTGGATTAAAAGAAAGTTTTGAACAAAAGACAAAATATATCCACCAATAGGTATTCTCATGCCTAGCAGAATCGAGCCAAAAACCACTTCAATTGCTGCCATCACAGCTCCAAAGCGGCCGATACGCGCAAAATCGGTGGAATGAATCTTATTTTTTACAGTTTCAGTCACAAATAACCACTAACCACCATGGTGAAGATGAATAGCCTTCACATTCGCATTGTCAGGAATCTTATACGACTCGTATTCATCAGGAGGAACAAAATGTCCATCGACGGTGATCGTAATATAAACAAAATCATAATTCATTGCGGTCATCATGTCAGCGATCGTCATGCCATCGCTCCATTCAACAGATGTTCCGTTGACCGTAATCATGAGCACACTTCCTTCATTAGTAGTTCAATCGCAAGATTTGCCTGCATGCTCGCAACCAGGCTAACCCTGGCAGAACAGAGACCCATGGCCATTTCTGTCTTCCCATCTCCACAAAACCAAAGATTACTTCCTGCGCGCAAAACATGAAGCGCATCGGTTTCACCATAGCCCGATATCCCGTTTCCACAAATCAAATGCCTTTGAGGAAACGCACGGCACCATGTTTCTATCAACCATTTTTTGGCATCTGCCTGATCGAACGCCTCAATCATGAGATCGACATTCTTGAAGAGACCCAAAGTGTTCTCGGGAGTCAGACGGATGACATGCGCATCGACTTTTACATTGGGATTAATTGCCTTAAGGTGCTTCGCAAGAACGTTGGCTTTCTCTTGGCCCAGATCATTCTGAAAAAAATGTTGCCGATTAAGATTCGAGATCTCGACGCGATCGAAATCCGCGATAACGAGTCGTCCGACGCCTGCGCGAACCAAAGCTACGGCGGCGTTTGATCCGAGACCACCGCAACCTGCAACGCCGATGATGCGACGCTGCAGGTTATCCGTCATTCCCTTCACATTTCGCGCAAATAAGGACATTGCAAATTCCCTATTCCTGATCAGGCCTGACAATCTCGACTAGTTTTGGCAAGGCAATGCCAAGCTCTTCAAGTCGGGCGATCGTCGGGACGCCATTTTGGGTCCAGCCTCGCCTTTTATAAACGGTGCTTCTTAATTGCTCAAATTGGCTTTCGCGATAATCTCTAAGAATCCGAACTTTCTCTTCGGTTTTCTTACCGGTTGGATCCGTTTTGACCAAGTCCCGCAATTGCTTGTCATAGCGGTCAGCGCGAGATTCATACTCCTCGCAAGTGACGGGACCCATTGATCGGTAGGGCGGACGATCATATTCTTTTGTTCCAAAGCCAAGCATTCTACACATGACTCGCTGGAGGTTATAGACGCGGCCACTTTGCTCAAGCATTTTCTGCTCATCAAGCTTGATCCCCGTCATTCCCTCGAAGTAACGGTAGTAATTACGAACGTGATCAGGAATCTTCGCTGCTTCTTTTTCTTGGTGATTATCCGCTGGGACAACGTCATTCCAACAGAGCTTACAAAGACCCATCAAGCCGAACCATGTTCTCCAGAGAGGAAAATAATGAAGTGCTTCAGCTTTATCTTCAAACGTTGGAAGTTGGTTATTCACCATATCCATGAAGATGAGCCAAGCTTCATCATGCTGAGGTCCTTTGACTGCAAGACCATAGCCTCCTTGCTGCGCAAGTGACTCTTTACTCACATATTCTGAGTATTCGAGGCCTTTAACTTCCATGCCGATGTCGTTCAAAAACTTCTCGTCAGCGCCGTACTCTCGCACCCACTTTTGCTTGAGCCAGCGAATACCTTGGCCAACATCAACTCCAAAGCCTTCTCCTCTAGCCATTTGATGCAGGAGTTCCAGAACTTCATCACATGCACCGAAGTTGAGTTTTAATCCGCCCGTATGCTTCGTTGTAATCACACCTGCTTCGAAGGATTCCATCACGAAAGCGAGACCAGTAGCAATCGATATGGTGTCTAAGCCATAGGTGTCGCAGTAAAAGTTGAACTCCGCGAGGAAGTCCGCATCAAAGCAACCCATGTTGGCAGCACCGGCGGCTGTTTCATACTCGGGTCCGTCCACGCAAACCTTGGAACCTTCGTAAGGACCTGTTTTTAGCTGAAAACCATCGATTGTCTTGGCACAGGCCATTGAACAGCCAAACCAGCAACCATCGGAAAGACCTTGCGTGAAATACTTGTTTTTCAAAATACCAGCAGAAATCTTCTCGGCCTCCTTATGGCTTCCATATTTATAGTTATGAACAGGGAGGAGATCGTAACGATTCATGACTTCGACGATGTTTGCAGTGCCTACCTGCCTCATACGGCATTGCCTATCGTCTAGTGTCGCCATTTCGGCGTTGACCTTCATACCTGCGGCGCGGATCATCCTTGCATTTGACGGGTGATTACGATCGTCCACGACTTCAAGCGCCCCCGTTGGACAGACATGAGCACACGAAGTGCATCCAACACAAGCTGGATCAGTCTCACCGAAAGCCATGGTCATATATCGCTTGATGCTTCGTCCCGCAAAGTCAACAACGCGCTCAAGAGAAAACTCTTTACAGGCGTCTTTACAGTGTCCGCAAAGAACGCAAGCCTTTGGATTGCGATCCGTAACACTACTTTCAAAGCGTGAGGATTCAGCCCCGCATTGGCGCGCGATCTTCTTGATTAACGGTACTTCTGGGAATCGTCCAAGATAAAGCTCGGCGAGCATCCGACGATTTTTCATAACGCGATCCGAATCGATCCACACTTTGGTGGCCTTCGTGACGCGGTAGTTGCACGTTGTGATCAGCTCGCGCTGCTTTCCAAATTCGACTTCGCAAACACATAGACGGCAGCTTCCCGAAGGAGTCAAGTCTTTGTGTTGGCAGAGTGTTGGAATCGAAAACTCCGTGGATTTGATCGCGGCCAAAAGGAGAGTGTCTTTTGTGACTTCAATGGTTTTTGTACCATGCTCTTTGCTAATGATTGTGAGTTCGAACTTTGTAGGAACTCCTTTAACTGCAGTTGCGCTACCCATGGTTACCTCCCCTCTTCGATCGTGTTGAGAATTTTGGCGTTGATGCAAACCTCGGGGTATGTTTTTCTGATCGGTTTCTTGTCCTTGATCTGCTTTTCATATTCCTTCTTGAAGTATCTAAAGCTGCTGGTAAGTGGGTTCACCGCATACTGACCAAGACCGCAAAGGCTTGTCTCCTGAATAGTCGATGCAAGGTCTTCCAGAAGTTCAAGATCTTCGGTTTTGCCGTGGCCGTCGCAAATTCTTGTAAGCGTGTTATAAGCCGCGTAAAGGCCTTCGCGACAAGGTGTGCACTTGCCACA
>CAILAO010000914.1 GCA_903832105.1 uncultured Pseudomonadota bacterium
AGAGAAGTTAAAAGTTCCTAGCGCCAGATCCCTTTTGGACTTGGGACCACGACTTTCAATATTAGACTTTTGATTAAATAGTATGACAATCGCAATTATTAAAACAGGCGGAAAACAATACAAGGTTACAGAAGGTCAAGACTTAAAGGTTGAAAAGCTGGTTGAAGCAGTTGGCCAGACAATCAAATTCGACGCTATGCTTGTCTCTGACGAGGCGGGTGAAAACGTCGAAGTTGGCGCTCCTCTAGTTGCCGGCAAGTCCGTGGAAGCGGAAATCGTCGAACATGGTCAAGGCAAGAAAGTCACAACTGTGAAATTCAAAGCCAAGACTCGTTACCGACGTACTATCGGCCACAGACAGCCATTCACAAAGATCAAGATCACTTCTATCAAATAAGAAAAAGACCGAGCGAAAGCTCGGTTTTTTGTTTTTGCTTTACAAATAAAACTCCCCCGCCAATTGCTGGCGGGGGAGAAGGATTAACTATGGCCGTTTCCCAAAAACCTCGCGGAGGAGGAATCGCTTCTGGGAATTGATGGCCTCTCGCGTTCTCCTGGCGAACCAGGCGCCGAGATATCGCATCATCTTGACTTGTTGTTCAGGATCATCGAATCTTTGCAAGAAAGCAATTATGGAGCAGGCTTGTACACCGGGAACCAGGGGCGGGAAAAACTCAGCCGGCAGACGGTGGTTCACGTTTGCGTTTACTTCTCTGGTAGTAAAGCTAATCTGCTGCTTGACTTCGCTCCCAGGGAAATAGGTCTCATAAAGCAACAGCAGGAATTCCTCGATTGCGGCTGCTTTGCTCATACTAGCAGGATACTGGTCATCAAAGAAACGCAAGCCGTGAACAGCGTTCGGAAAGCCGGTGAGAGCATGGACAAGTGGATCTCTTGCCGCCGACCAAGTCAATTGCACTTTATGAGTGCTTGGATTTCTCATGTACGGAGTCAGATCCTCACGGAACGACCGTTCCTTCAGCATTTTTGGATCGCCGGCCAGCGCGCAACTAAAGCGTAGCGCAAGCTTGAGCTGGTCGTCTTCCACGTCTGCCTGCAGGAGAAATAGCCAAATTTTCGGTGTTCTTTCGTGGTAATCCGGGGGTTCGCTCATCTTGTTGTCTTCAGTCATCTTCGCCTCCTGCGCCTCACTCGTCCTGGCCGCAGCCAACGAATCAAAAGCGCCCATGTACCGGACCATTCCAGCTTTCAAAGAACCATTTCAACCAAAGTTACCACCAAAAAAACGACCGGTCAAGTCGTCTTTTATAGTTTCGTTCGGGATTAACACGCCGGGATTAACCGATTAACCGTGATTAACAGCGATTCACAGCCAACCTCACAATTGAATCCGCCCCTTCAACGCATTGCACAACGTCGCGTCATCCGCGTATTCAATATCACCGCCCATTGGCAGACCGCGCGCCAGAAGCGTTATTTTGATGTTGAGCGGCTGCAAAAGCTTCTTGAGGTACAAGATAGTCCCTTCGCCTTGAATATCCGGATTGATCGCCAATATCAGCTCGTCCGGTTTGTCTTTTTTTACCCGATCTTCCAGCTGGCGAATCGTTAAAGTGTCCGGCGTTTGTCCTTCGATTGGATCAATTTTCCCGCCAAGCACATGATAAAGTCCGTGGTACTCGTTTGTCCCTTCAATTACATTGAGATCGTGAATTTTCTCCACCACGCAAATTTGTCGCGCGTTGCGTTTCTCGTTGCGACAAACATCACACAGCCCGCTTGTTTCCGAAAAATTAAAACATTGCGGGCAGGTGAAAGTATTGGCTTGTAAATTATTTAAGTTGTTGGCAAAGCGCTGTAAATCTTCTTTTGGCCTTTTTAATAAATGGAAAACAAAACGTTCCGCCGTTTTTCTTCCGACTCCCGGTAATTGGGAAAAAGAAAAAATTAATTCTTCAATTGTGCGGGGATAACGCATTTAAAAAGGAAATAAGTTTTTTATAAACCGAGTAAACTGCCCAAATCACCCTGCATTTTTG
>CAILAO010000915.1 GCA_903832105.1 uncultured Pseudomonadota bacterium
CTGCATGAATGACTATGTGGGAGAGATGTCGGCAGATGCATTGGGTATCACTTCTTGCCTTTATGCCTATAGCCATTTGAGTTTTGGTCAGGAGAGTCAATTCACCGACAGCTGTGCCCAGCACTATCATTGGCTGAGGGAGTATGCTTTGGACCATGATGAATCGAGGGCCATTATGTCGGCCATTGATTGAGGGCAAGGCGACTAAAAACTGACAATTTTCTAAAACGACCGGAAAAAAGGCGGTGAAGGTGGCGAAACCGGGGTGGTTGGTGACGATAATTTTCGGGACGGCACCACCTCACCGCCTTTTTTTCAGGCAGTTGAGAAAAACTTCACAGTCCATGCCAATCATGACTGTTGCGGCTTGGCGGTTTTTTGGGTGGTGAAAAATAAAATGCTAACTTCGATACCCCGGCACTCGCTTTCAGGATACACAGACATTGTGCTGTGTGGTTTGAGGGTGGGTTCTGAGGTGTCACACCAATATTTTTTTCGTTTTTAAACCATCTGCGTTATTTTATATCAACAATGGTTTGACAAAATTTGCCATTTATTGCCAAACTATACCTTTAATGGTTTTAACTGGGAGTCACATCATGGCCACAATGAATATTTCATTACCTGATCCTTTACGTGATTGGGTGCAAGAGCAAATTCAAGACGGCAATTACTCAAGCAGTAGTGATTATGTGAGAGATTTAATTCGCCGAGACAGAGAATCGCGTGAGCAACAAACGATATTACAAGAAGCCATTACGGCCGGTCTTAAAAGCGGTATCAGTCAACGCTCTATGGAAGATCTTTTAGAAGAAGCGAAAGTAAAATTGGCTGCGTTAAATGCAAATTAAACGCACAAAACTTGCAGATGCAGACTTAATAGATTTATTTGTTTATGGCGCACAGCAATTTGGTGTGTCAAAAGCTGAAGCTTATTTTCGGGATATTGGGAAGGCTCAAGAGTTTTTGGCTGAAAATCCTTTTCTGGGTCATGAGCGTGAAGAATTCGAGCCGCCTGTCCGCATTCACTCACACAAAAGACACTTAATTATCTATACAATTGAAGTGGATTTTATTTCAATAGTAAGAGTCTTGCATCATCGAATGGATGTAAAATCACACTTACAATAGCTTCTATTTAATTACAACACTAAAATGTTCTAACAGCTATGGTCTAGTTCAATTTAGGTTGTTGAGGCTTCACTAAGTTTTTGCTATGAAGATTTTCTATTCTTATAAAATTTATAGCCTTGATACCCTAATACACCAGCAGCGATAGGTGAGGCAGCAACAATAAAAACGCCTACAGCCATACCACCATCAGCCAGTGTTCCGACAACTGCAAGGCCTGAAGTAATTCCAGTTGCACTTAACCCAGTAACTGACCCATTCAACGCAACACTACCAATTGAGGCAAATACCACCTATTGCGGAGCCTACTCCCGCTTTTAATGCATTATTTTTTGTATCTTTATCATTTGACATAACTTTATTCACCTGTTTTAACTGAGATTGCCATTTGCACTCAAGAATACCATGATTCAATATACTTACAAGCAATCTCATTAGATCGGAAGCTATGCACTGGACCCTGATGAGGCGGGTGACATTTTTCGCGCAGTTGACTGACCTCAGTTTTTCAACCCCTCTCTCAAAACTGCCGCCACGCCGCAACATTTCTCAGTAACTGATACCTTGCTATCGAAGCCGTAATGACTTAGGAAATCTCCGAAGAAGACTATGCGGACGCCATCAAAAATCAAGCCTGTCTGATGGCAGGTATTAATTCTGAAAAAATGTTTTCTGATTGACACATGAAGCTAACCATTAGAGGATCAACTCTCAGTCAGTTCACTAAAAAATGCAATTCCGGCATCACTCAGTACATAATGTCCACGACTGTTTTTAAACATAATGCCACGCGCAATAAGATGGTTATTGATTTCTTCTTCAATGCCTCTCGAAATACACAATTTACAGGTATGTAAAATATCAAGATAACGCTCTTCAGTTGTTGCTATAGACAGGTCTTCCAGTTTTATGCCGGCACGATAATCGGTCAGCACATCAAAAAGATAACCTTTTTCAGTGACAATACGGCCGATAATAATTAGTAAAGCTTGGATTTTAATAGTCGCTTCGTTTGCATCACCACCACTCAGTTCACGTATAAAGAAAAATCGGCTGTTTTTATGGACCAAGTCAAAATTGATCCGTTTATACAGTTGCCGATACTCATCAAAGTTAATGAATATTTCGTTATAGAGCGGATTTTCTTCCAGCTCGTTTGTTTTGAGGACATATCCCTGTTTGTTAATGGCTTTGCCTTTAATCAAATCGTTATATATGGCTTGGCTAAGTTCATTACTAATCATACGATAAACTCACGTTTGTTATATTCCAAGACTTGATTTTGATAACGAATAGACTGCTGAGGTCGGTTAAAACTAAGTTGTATGCTAAATTTTTTGCCATAGCGTTGTTTAAAACAGCTAACCCCGTAAAGCAAATAATTCAACTGATAATCTTCTTGCAAGTTTTCCTCCAGCAGTTGATGTAAAATGATATATAAATCATCGACAGGCGGTTTAAGCTCAAAGCGCTCAACCACTTGTTCAATTCGCCGTTTGATCATATTATGCCGATCATTCTGATGTTTGTTCTCAAAGGTTTTAATCTCTGCAGAATTATCGCTGCGTTTACGTGCATTTTGACTGACCAAGTATTCGTTAAAATAAATCAGATGTTTGCGCTCATGCCATTCAATGCGGGATTCCTGACCGGCGGCATGGGTTTTAAGTCCATTAAAATAAAGTGAATCTGAATCCCATGATTTAAAGATATATCTGCCTTTCAGACTTTCGGTAAAAGTATTTTGTGCCAGAGTCTGTAAATTTAAATAAGCCTTTTCAATCGCATCATATGTCAATCTATGCCGACGTTCCTGATGTAAATAGCGTTGCAGAGCCTGTTTAACTTTCTCTACGGCTTTGTAATGACTCAGTATCGATAATTTATATTGATCAATGTAATAGCTGTCATCTTCATAACCGCGTCTATCATACAGACGACTAATGTCGTCAATGATCGTTAACGGCGCCTTGGCTTTGCTGTATTCGCGAGTGTTAAGAAATTCTAGGGTGGGAATAATTTCCCGGTCATAAATTCGCTTAACCTGCACCAACATTTCCCGGTGCTGACGGGATTCATGCAAAGACAACAAGGCCTGATCATGATCCAGACGTTTCGATAAACGATCGGCTTCATATTGCAAATAATCGGTGTTATTTTGAATCTTGCTGTTAACCCGACGTAGCAAATCAAACAGATGATCATGTTGTTCAAGAAAAGCCAAATCATCTTCGGCAAAGCTTAACGCCTCAAGCTGCTCATAGGCATTTTCCAACTGCTTACGAATATCTTCCAGTTCGGCACTTCGTAAGCCTCGCACCCGTTCCTTGTCAAACAAACGAAATATTTCAAGTACGGTTGGTTGAAAAGCAATGGTTCCACGCGATTTGTTAAACTCGGAGACAATCCCGATTTTAATTAGATTAGCTAGGTCAAAAGCATCGTTTAGCCGGTCAGACTCTTTCTTGCTGATCATGCTTTCGAGCTTGCCGCGAATACTATTAAAAAATACTTCGGTAGGTAAATCTTTACGTTGATTCTGATCCATGTAATCAATCAATTGAAACATCATATCCTTATGTTCGATCAATAAAATCAGTGTACGATCTAAAGCAACAATCATAGTGCTGTAGGCTCCGTCACGTCATAGAGGCGCTCCCAGAAATGATGAAAGACCAGATCCCTTTCACCGGTTGGATCATAAATAGTATTGGCGTGAAAATCATCCAGCGAAATGTAAATATCGACGACGGCTACGACTTCAGCGGTTTGTGTCGGCGAAGCACAAAACAAGGCAAAACCGTGTTTGGTTGCGGCCTGAATCGCGGTACGCTGGTTATACTCATCGAGTGCAGTAAACTCGTCAAAAATAACCGGCAAGGTCAGTTCGCTATCTTGAGCCAGAAGATCACGCAACAAAATAGTCAGCAGAGTGCAATTTATCAACGCATTAGTTCCGGTACTTTGGTCTTTTTCTTCGCGCTTGTCCTGATGCTCTTTTTTGTAGCTGTATTTTACATTGGTTATGATTTTACTCATTTCCAGGATACGGTTGCCTCGGCTACCCATGAAAAAATCCTCACAGAACTGGTTTAAACGTTGGTATAAACCATCTTCATGAATATCGGTGGTATTTAAATTGGTGCGATCCAGCTCATTAACCAATTCTTCAAAACGATGATCCAGCTCTATTTCCACTCTGATATCCTTAAGATTGGAAATAGTGTAATTTTCAAATTGCTTATTGACCTTGTTGATAAACGAACGAATATGACTGCGATTCCCAGTCAGTTCGCTAATCTTTGCGCCGGTCATTTTATTATGCTCAATAATACGGCTTTGCAAATTTTCAAATTGGTCAGGCAAGGCGGCGAAGGTATTCGCCAACGCTTTTATAATGGCGCTTTGTTGCTCATGACTGTAACTGCTACGCGCCATTTCGACCGGAACTAAGAAATGACCGCACTGAACAAAACTATTGATTTTACTGTTCAGACTTTCCTTCAATACCTTAAGTTTGGCTTGTTCAGCTTCCAGTTCAACCAGATCACTGACAGAAACACCAAGAACTGCCTGAAACTCAATGCTATCCAGTTCCTCAGGTTTGAGGTTTTGCAAACGCTGTAAAAGCAAAGTCGAATCTTGCGTCTGTTTGAAAAAAATATCCTGGCTTTCTTTAGCTGCCACATAATCAGTTCGATTTTGCTCCAGCAAACCTTGGGTTTCTTGTCGCTGTTTTTCCAAGAGTCGTTGTTCATTTACTATGGTTTCAATAGCTACCGTTTTAATCTGCCATTGCTGTTGAATGTCTTCAATCGCGTTAACCACTATCAGATCATGCTTGGCAATCTCCAGGTTCTTTTGCGCCTCTTGCAGTTGTGCTTTTTGAAACTCTCCACTGGCCGTGGCTTTTTTCTGCAACTGTTGGGCTTCGACATTCAAGCGCTGAATGTCAGCGTTTAAATCATCAAGATCACGCTGTAATTGTTCCCTGAATTGTTGTGGGGACTTTAGTTTTTCCTTGTTAAAGCTTGAACCGAGAAAGTTCATGCCGGATTCCTCAACAGTAAACAGTTGACCAAACTGTTCAATAACTTGGGTTTGTCCGGAATTCGGTGTAACCATAAAAGAGGAGAACTGCTCGTTCAGATTACTTAGCACTGTTGCGCTGTGCTCATCAAGTTGACTGATCAATAGCTTTTCTTGATGCTCAATAGCCTGTTTTTTCTTGTCGCGATCAGCGATCTTGGATTTTTGTAAGAGTACTGTGTTTGATAGCTTATCAATGGCCGTCTGTCTGTCATTGAAATGGACTATATCTTCCTCAAGTTCACTCTGGTAGGTGTTTAACGCTAGTCTAATGTCTGAGATTGAAGAATTCGGATATTCATTTTGAATCTTATGAAAGCGTTCAATTTTTTGATTGAGCTGCTTCATGTCCGTATTCAAGGTTTTCAATTGTCCGTTAAAATTTCCGGACAGTTCACGTTGTTTATTTTCTGTTTCTTTTAACCGGTTCTGTTCAGAAGCTAATTTTCTGACTTCTGGCTCAAGCTTGGTGAGTTGCCGTTGTATATCGACTGAACGGCTATTCAGATAAGCGTCATAAGCCTTAAAAGTGCCGATAAAACCTAACTGATGATCCTGCAAAGTCTGCGACAGACCACTGAGTTGCGTAAAATCATCACGATAATTGGCTATGGCTTTAAGTTGATCCTGATTCTGGCGCAAGGCGTTGTATTCATCCAGAATGGTTTGCAAATCCTGATGCAATTTATCCTGCGAATTAATTTTGCCACTTTCGATAATGGTGGCAAAAGTTTCAGTCAAGCCCTTAGTGTCGGTTTTGGCAATTTCAAAAGTGAAATTCATTAACTGACGAAAAGCACTCAGTTCACGCTCCATGCCACCTTCTTTTAACGGCACCAGACAATAGCGACCTTTGGCCCTCTGCATCGGATTGTGGCTGAACAATTTATCCTTAAGATCTTTTTTGGTGGTGAGTAAAACGGCACCTGCCGCTTTGTATTGCTGATAGAGCGTATGAATTTTTGGAATACCCAAATTCGTTACCGGGCTGCCCAAGCCGTTATTGACTTTGGTATTATGAATATCCCAAAACTGTGCACGTATTTCCTCGTAAGCACACGGCAAAGCCAGTCGCTGATAACCGAAACTGCTATTGGATTTAAACAAAATCAGACAAAAGGGGCCGTGGATATTTTCCGCTTCCAAAATCAAAAAACTGCTGTCACTGGGAAAATAATAACTGTAACTGTCTTCGCTAGAGTAAAGCTCGCCTTTTGAAGATTTAAAAGCAAATTTGGCTTCACAGCCATTAAAACTGATTTCAGGAAAAAAATGCAATTTAAGCGCATTCAAAAGTGACGTTTTACCCAGATTATTACGACCAAATAAAGCGCAATGCCGATCAATCGGCAATTCCGTATAGCAATAACTGATCGAATTAACGGCAATCAGTTTTTTGACTGAATAGGGAATCTTTGTATTCAATAACTCCATGTTTTTCATTGTTAATCCTGTAAATACATTTCTTGTTCCAGCATTTTTTTATGATGCATCATTAATTCAATAGCGTGGAGTAATTGTGGATAATTTTCTTTGAAAGCACATAAGTCAACGCGATGTTTATTTTCCAAATGAATCTTGGACTGCTTTAGCAACGCATCTGCACAAGGCGGCAAAAGAAAATTGAGTCGCGGATGAGTGGTTAATTTTACCAAATTTACAAACGTTGTCAGTCCACCCATATCCAGATCAAGCAAACAATCGATGTGCTGATAATGATTAAAAAATGCTTTATTCAGACGATTACTGATGGAATTGCCTGAACCCCATGCAACATCTAGCCCATTCTCATTAAACTCAGGAAACTCATGTTTTAAAAAAGACAAGGATTCATCCTTTTTCACGAAGTTTTCCTGATTTTCAATAATCAACAATTTCTGCCCCAAGGCAACAGGCGCTTTTATGCCGTTAATATCATTAAGAATCACGACCGGATGTGTTTGTTGATTTGGCCACAGCATAATCATAGCTTGGCTGACCGTATGTTTATGACTGTCACCCGACTGTGCGGCTGAGACTCTATTGCTTATCGTATAATTAGGATATTTTTTAGCAAGCTTGCTAAATAATGATTCATTGATAATACTAACTTGGTAGCTAGATTTGGAAATTTTTTTAGTTGCAAAAACCTTTAAAATGGCTAAGTCGTCATAGCCTTCTATATTAAGTTTTTTACAAAAAACATCAAAATTAAGAGGCTTTCCTGATTTAATCTTTTCAAGATACTTAAAAATTTGCATACTGTAAAACAATCAATCAAACGGTTAATAATTATACATTGTCATTGATTAAAGTAACGAGGTACTCATAAACATCAGAATTGTATTCAAGCATAGTTAGAGATTTAATCAGGTCTCAATATTTTTTAATAACCGGAAACAATACCTAATTATTGTGGAATACTGTAATCAAACATAGCGACAAATGGTGACGTATTAAAACCAAAATTTAACCGCCCCGGTCGCTCAACAGTGATTGGGCTTTTTTTCCTAAAATTAAATAAATTTATAGCTCTCTATTTAACTATATCAATCCAATAGCGCTATGAACCGTTCCACTTCCACTTTTTCAGATGCAAAACTAGTGACTAAACGAAGCAGAACTTCGTTTTATCAACTATACCAACACAATGTATTAACAATTTTTATTGTTCAGAAAATTACGCTTTAAAATTCGATTCATATCCACCTCAATCGAGCCAAATGCAATTACCCATAGTATCGCATCATAAACATCCAGCCATGCTGATTGCCAAGCCCAGACCATTACCATTGCAATTAATCCGGTAAAAACAATCACGGTTGCCCACCAATAACTTATTCGATATTTAAATACTTTATCAGGCAAACGTGTTTCCAACTCAAGCAAAGTAATGAGTGCAAACCAGAAGGAAAAATTGATTACCTCCAACCATTCACGGTCATGAACATAACCAACAAATACCAGTGCAATAACCACGATCAAAAAAGTGCGTATC
>CAILAO010000916.1 GCA_903832105.1 uncultured Pseudomonadota bacterium
CGTTTTTCCAAGAAGTTTCTGATCAAGATAAACGTCGAGCCCTTCAGGTTTGCTCGTGACATTGAGATGACCAAAATTTTCTTCAAGCTTCCGATCAATCTTAGCCATATCCTTTTTAACAGCAATGTCATCTTGCTTCATCTTGGCTCTATTTTGAAATTCCAAGACAGCAATACGCTTATCATCTGCGAAAAGCGCAGGTGCAGCCAAAACTGATGACACGGCGATAATGAAAAGCAATGTTTTGTTGATTCGTTGCATTTATGAAAACTCCCTGCTCAGGCACTCAAAAACTTCGCCTGTCCAAGAATTCAGGATTCATTTTTTAATAATTTAGCATGATTAGTCTCTAACCAGCTTTTCACAACACCGGCAAGATGTTCCGAAAGGGCTATCATTTCGTCTACTTCTTGATCAGATATAGAACCAGTTCGTTCGTATCCTCCGACATTTCTTTTCTTACGAAAGCGATCAAGTTGCTGCACGAGACTGCTAGGAAGCTTCATGGTCAACGATAGGCTTTGAATGATTCGATAATGATGAGCCTCTCTTACGGCGCGATATCCACAGGCAGCTAAAACTATCGTGGCTGCCTGAAGAGCCGCATTATAGGCAATATTAAATTTCCAATCTGAGCTAAGATTTTGGATTTTGCAGTCACTGAGGTCACGATTAACGATAGCAAGTAATTCTGTGATTTCCTCTTTACTTGTTTTATGTTCAATCAACCAGCCGCTTTTTAACCAGCTTTGCAAGGTCATTTTCGTCTCCAATCAACATTATTTTTGGACTTTGAATCACTTCATTAAGAAAGTGGTGTCCTTCAAAAATCTTTTTTATAAATTCTTTTTCAGGATAAACTGACGGATTAACCTCTCGATCAAGTTTTTGTTGCGCCGCTCCAAGCAGGTCTGAAACCTTTGAAAATGTAACCTCTCCAACAACTAAAACATCGACGTCGCTAGATGATTTTTCCGAGCCCCGGGCAATTGAGCCATAAATGAAGGCGACTTTAACTTGTTTTTTTATGGGCTTCAGAGAGGATCTAAGTATATCCGCAAGGCCGAAAGTCTTAATCATGAGAGATTTAATTTCTGAAAAAATCGGAGAAGCCCCGTTAGCCTGAAAGTAGACCTGATTACCATCTCGATGACGGGTAATTAGCTCCATATTCAGGAGGTTGACCAATTCGCGCTGGACCGCTCCTGGCGCAATTCCCGTGATGCGAATAATCTCACGCAGGTAAAACGATTTTTCGTTACTGCGATAAAAAAGCGCCAATAAAACACTTCTGGTCTTTCCAAATAGTTTGTAAGGATTGTTGCCCGTACTCATCATGAGTACAATTGTACCATTTTTAGGTACTATCTTAAAATCAATTGGATGAGAATTTATTTGATATTTTATAATGAGCTGATATTTTAAACAATTTTTGAAATTAAAGGGGACGGGCACCTCGAATAACCTCAATCATTGCTGGTTTCAGTTTTTATGTAAGAAAAAATCAAGGCAAAAGATTCCTTACCTTCATTGAGTTTTTTCTGAGTGCCCGTCCCCATTAGTTTCGAAATTCCTACAGTCCGCAACTTCAACGCGACAACAAAACATGCTTTTTTTTGAAATAATAATGCAATTATTTGCCTGGTTTGAGAATTTCTAATATATTGTATATACTCGAATATTGCGCTTTATCAGTCAATCGTCTCAAAAAACCTCAACTTTTGTGTTGATTTTGCCGATCAGTTTGGTGTATTGGGGAAGGGCGTCAAAGTGCCCGTAAATGTGATAAAGTCAAGGAGCACTTTGTTGCCGTCTCTGAAGATAGGTGTTTTTGAATGAAGGGTGGGAAAAGGAGCGTTCAAATGGCAAAACCGATGATTGAAATTGAAGTTTTTGATCCCCTTTATACGGAAGAGAGGCCCTCAGATATAAATTTGAAAAAACTATCTGAGCTTCTTGGTATTAATCAAGTTAGTCTAGCTAAGGCTCTGAAGATAAATCCGACAATCCTCAGTAAAAGCCCGTATGCGAAGTCCACAAACGTGACTTTAAAAAAATGGATGGTTGTCTTCAATCAAATCATTTCCATAATTGCTGAAACTGAGCCGAAGCTTGATGCTGAAGAAATAAGATTAAAGATGCAGAAATGGATCAAAATACCTCGTCCGGATTTTTCTGGAGAATCGGCGCTAGACTATATGTTGAAGGGTAAAATCAATCGCGTTGCTAATCTTCTTGAGCAGATCAAGGCTTAATTTCTTCATATGACTGAGGACAATAAAAGCGTAAATACCGAATTCCAATCCGAAGCGGCAGTGAGAGCATTCTGTCGGTGGGTGCTGAGAATTCCCGTCCCGGACGATAAGTTAACAGAGTATGCAACGGCTAAAGAAAAAAAGGCTTTTGTAGAAAAACGAAACCGCAGACTTAAAACACAAATAGACGATATTTGTGGCATAACCCTCAAATCTGCCAACGTGCAGGCCATAGACGCCCCATATTTCAAAATAGTCAAGGCAAAGTACAAAAACCCGTTGTCGAGTGGTGGTTCAGCTATTGCTAATTCTCGTTTCAATTTCAAAAGCAACGATGAACTTCGCAATAGAACAATTTACTTCGGTCAAGATAAAATCTGCTGTTATACGGAGCTTTTCCACTTAGATATCCAAAGAGATAATTACATTAGCACGTTATTGCAAGCCAGTTCCGTGCTTAGCCAAACTGAGCTAGAAAAATCCGAATTCAAGAAGTACAAATATTGCGTGTATGAATATGAAGTCAAGGTCCAGAACGTCTTGATTCTGACATCACAATCAACATATAAGGCGTTGGGTATTCCAGATCGAGTGGTAAAAGACGAATGGTATTCCGTAAATGACGATTATGAAATTCCGACAGCTGGGCAACTTTTGGGCACCATTGCAAAGAAGCATGGTTTCAACGGAATTCTTTATACGAGCGTCAGGAACCAGACAAAATCGAATCTGGTATTATTTGAAGAAAACACCGGGGAATTAAAATTTTCATCCAAAAGCAAAGTCGACCTGGATACGGAAAAACTTTTCAAAGATATAACCCAAAGGAATTCGGGTTCGTAGCTATTATCTCAGAACAGTATCGATACACGTTAACCAAAGAATATTTATGCTCGGTCAGGCGCGTTGATAAAACGTAACTTCTCTGTAAACCCGACGGGTTCAGCGACCTAATTAAAGGGGACGGGCACCTCGAATAACCTCAATCATTGTTGGTTTCAGTTTTTATGTAAGAAAAAGTCAAGGCAAAAGATTCCTTACCTTCATTGAGTTTTTTCCGCGTGCCCGTCCCCATTAGTCGACAATGACATTATTGAAATATCGCTATGGAATTAACCGTTGAGTACTTTGTTGCATCGATAGGTGCAAGAGCCGTCCAGGTGCCATTTATCCAATAGCCTGGAATACTTACGCCTGAGCTATTTCCGCTCCATCCAGCTACATAGACATTTGATCCAGATATCGCTATGGACCGAATCCCTGAGCTCTTTGTTACGTCGATAGGAGTGAGATTCGTTCTTGCACCATTTAACCAGTAGACTGGAACCCAACCGTACGAGCTTATGCTCTGTCCAGCGGCATAGACATTTGATCCAGATATCGCTATGGAATAAACCTGTGAGTTCTTTGTTGCATCGATAGGTGCAAGAGCCGTCCAGGTGCCATTTAGCCAATAGCCTGCCACCTTTACGTTTGAGCTATTTATGCTACATCCAGCAGCATAGACATTTGATTCAGATATCGCTATGGAATTAACCTCCGCGCTCTTTGTTGCATTGATAGGTGTAAGAGCTGTCCAGGTGCCATTTAGCCAATAGCCAGGGACCAAAACGTTTGAGTTATTTGTGCTATATCCAGCAGCATAAACATTTGATCCAGATACCGCTATGGATTTAACCTCTGAGCGCTTTGTTGCATCAATAGGAGTGAGATTCGTTCTTGCCCCATTTAACCAATAAACTGGGACCCAAACGTTTGAGTTATTTGTGCTATATCC
>CAILAO010000917.1 GCA_903832105.1 uncultured Pseudomonadota bacterium
CGTGGCAAGGACCTGCGAACAAAGTGAACACATCCTCGTAAGTTTCCATATCTTGCAACATCATACCGGTGAATACACGGAGATAAAAACCACGGAAATTTCCGGCTCTGTGTCGGAATTAGTCTCAGTTTCTTGGCCAAAAGAACTTTTTGCTTTTAGCGATTTTGTTAAACGATCTCTTCTTTATTGCTCAGTTAGCCCCTGGGGGCGCGGAACATGGAACGTCAAAAATCTTGAAGACAAGACAGGCGATGTTTTAGTCATCTCCCCATCGGGGTTTTGTAATAACATTTGGCTTGATGGTCCAATGATGCATTTGGCACGTGGAGGAGTTTTCAGTTTTGTTGAACCAGGAGGTCCGGCTCGCCTTTTGGTTCCTTCGAATGAGGGTCGCCCAACCTTGGAGCCTAGACCTTTTGCAACTATCACTAAGATCAGAGCGAAAGATCCAGAGCTTCACCGTCGATGCCTTTTACATGCTTTTGGGCACAGGCTTGATCAGTGCTTTGGAGACAGTGGAACAGGGGAAAACAGACGAAACTGGTGGGAGGCAACTCATTTTGAATTGCATATCGAAAGCTTTACGTTGAAAGAAGCCTTAACGCTTGTTTTACTGAAACAGCTTTTTATGCAGGTTCAAGGTGGCTGTCAGTTCGAGATTCTTGGACCAGAACCTTCAAAAGATTTACTCCCTTTATGGCGCAGACTCTTTCAAAATCTTGGAATTGAGACTGTCAAAATCAAAAGATTCAATGCGAAACATGAGAAGCCCGCATTCCCTTTAATCGAAGTTGGACCCTTAGCGTCTTTAATCTCTGACGATTGTACTCTGGAGATTGCAAGAGAGATAAATTGTTATAGTTCCGTGATTCCTGAAAAGCTTTTAGATCGGGCGTTTAGCTGTAATAAAAATAGTTAAAAACTTCGCCTAAAGACCATGAAACAGCATTACAACAAAGTGAAACAATAAAAGCCGCCTTTACATCAAGTTTTAAAGTCAGAATGTAGATAAGTCCCTCAACGAAAACAACAAACAACTCACCGGCAATGGCATAGGGGAGTCGGTCATCGAAGAAGTAAGGGAGTACAAACCATAGATACGGAAGAAGAGCAAAGCTCGTGAGAAATCCCGCGCCGATAATACGGCTTGTCTCAATGCCCGCAAAAGGCTTCACATACCATTTTTTTGCGATCACGAGCAGAGTCGCAACTTCAACTGTCCACGTCAGCGCTAATGCGACAAAAAATCGCATGATTATGCCGTCATCATACATAGCTGTGACCCCATGCAAATTACTTTAAAAAAGAATTTTTACCGATGCCCATCAATACCATCATAAAACCTTCCATTAAAATTCACCAGAGAATGGGAAACCCTAGAATGTTTCAAGACCTTTAATCTATAACTTATTGACAAGAAAGCTAGATTCAAGCGAAAATTAGCCAGGTGTGTTCGAAAGAACACTTGCCTTCGATGCCGTTCGTTGATTCTTGTAAAATGCACTCACTAACCTAGACTGCGGGATATCAGATGATCAAAATCAAATTTTCATGCTATCTCTTCCTTGCCTTTATTTCTTTGAATTCATTAGCGGTTGAGACGAATAAGAAGTCGGGTGACAAATTAAACTCTGAAATAAAAAAGCTCGATTCTTGCAAGCAAATATATGAAAAGATTTGTCCACGAAATCCAAAAATTTTGCGCAACGCAACTTGGCAAAGGGAGTGCCTCAAGCAAAAAGAACACCTTAAACAGTTACCCCCCTTTTGTGCAAAAAAGTTTATCGAAGCATCGAGAGCACAAGACAAAAAAATTGCTGTTTTAAGTAAAAAATATAAGAACAAACAAAAAGAGAAGGAAAAGGATAGTAAGCCGCCTGAGGAAGAAGCTGCGCTGGCTCAAAAAAAGCAAGCTTCTGGAGAACAAGTCGCTCTGGAAGATTTAAACCCAAAAGGAAGTAAGACAGAAAAGCTGGGTTCAGCAAGTGAGAACAGAGCGTCTGACTCTTCTTCCTCTGGAGGAGGGAGCAGCTGGGGTGTTGTTTTTATTTTGCTGGGTATTTTAGGTATTGGCGGATGGTTTTTGATCCGAAAAAGAAGAAAAAAGAACCTTGAGCAAACTCCTACATAGATCTTTTGTAAAATGTCCGATCAACGGGATGACCATTGTTGAGCTTATGGTTGGATTGGCCATTGGCGTTGTTGCGCTAATAGCGGCTTATACCGTATACGACAACATGAAAGATGCGACAAATGAAAATTCTGCCAGATCTCACGCAAAGCAAATGGCAGATTCAATAATAGATCTGCTCTCAAGAGACTTTATCGAAGAACATCAATCTGTTGCCGAAGGTGTGGATAAACCGCGAATAAGTCCCTACGGTTTAGCCTTCAAGGTTGAAAAAAGAGCAAATAGCATCTTCCAGACGCAGTGTCCTGATCTGCCCGTTGCAAAACAAGCGTATGGGGCTCAGCTAAAAAAGTTACTTCCAAATTGCAGTTGCTTTAAACAAGCGGTCACAAAGCGCCCCATTATCAAGATCGTTCGCGGTCCGGTCGGGAAACCCTCGCCAATGTATTTTCCTGATGAAGTACTCAGTCCTTCGATAGATCACACCAAGCCGTTTGCCGCATGTCTCTGGATTTCAAATTTAGGTGATAGTATCGAAGTTCATGTTGGGTTCGTAGTCTTCTCATCTGGTTCGCGAGATCCGAACCTCGAAAAGTTTAGACTTGTTGAGGCTCGAAAAGTTTTTAATTTACAAGCTGTGAATCGATTTATTAGGTATCGATAAAAATTAATGGAGAGTTATTAATGGGAAAACTAACAGACGCCAACCATTCAGGATTTTCTCTTGTTGGAGTAATCGTCGCTCTTGCTATTGTTGGGTTTTTAGCCGCTGCAGTTGTGGTCTTTTTACAAAACGAAACTTTCTTTCAGAAAAGGATTTCTACAAAAGAGTCCTATCAAGAAATCCTAAATTCCGTCAAACTTGCCATGGGAAAAGAAATCAGGACCGTTTTACTTGCCGGTAACGGAAAATCCCTTGAGAAAAAATCTGTTCGCATAGGATCTGATCTTGTTTTGAGGTTCACAAAAGACCTCAAAATACCGACCGGTGTGGGTATACAGGCCCCGTCAGATTTTATGAAAAAGAGTGCTGAAGAATGCAAAAAACCAATTTTTAGTAGATCGCGCACGACCTTTTGTATGCAAATCGAAAAAAGCAATCCCTCCGATTCCGAAGGCAAGAAGAAAGGGGGGAATTTATTCAAAAACTTCGAATATGCATTCGTTATATTTACCGCTCTGGTGGAGCACTCGTCTGGATTGACGTTAACACCAAACGAGTTTGGAAAAACAGGAAGTGCAACGCTCGCTGAAATATACGTTCACATCGCCTGGACTTACAAGACTCCTGAGGGAGTCCCGCGTATTACTCACGATGAAATGTCGAGCTTTTTTTTAACTCCGGAGTAAATTCACTTCTGATGAAGGTGCGCCCCGTAGCTTTGAGCTTTCTTAAAAAGCTTTTTAGCGAAAGGGGTTGATAGATCCGCAAAAATGCTAAATGAATTATCTTCAAAGAGGTAGGGGGAAATTTTAAGAGCTAGGATTTGATCACCCCCACAAGTAATTCCTGCGACAGCATCTCCTACATACAACGCGCCGCCAGAATCGCCGTAAGTGGTGAGTGCTTTTGATCCCGCATAAAAAGGAGAACGCCCTTCATCCTCTCCACCAATAAAAATCGCACCGAAAAAGGGTTTTATACTAAAGGGCCAAAGAAGAATCTTATTAAACCCAATGCGTTTCGAAAAAATGCGGCTATCGGAGTTGTCACTTTGCATTCTATTTCCAAATCCAAAAAAAAACACATCCTCAGACTCTTGTGGAGATCTACCAAGAAGAGGGGCAACTCCTGGCGCAACGTCTATATCAAAAATAAGAAGAGCGATATCCTGAAAAACCAAAGCAGGCGTCGAGATGCCAAAGGTTGCAGAAAGATTATCGAGCACACTTGGCGAGTCATGTATGATTCGACTCGGCTTTATTCCTCGATCAAAGGACGAAGGCTCCCTCTCCATCGCGTCTATATCAAACACATCCACATTGTAATATCGGACTTCAGATTTTTTGTCTTTTGGGAGGCAGTGAACAGAAGTCACCATCGTATTAG
>CAILAO010000918.1 GCA_903832105.1 uncultured Pseudomonadota bacterium
ACTAACACACTAACACATTAACGCATTAACACACTTTCCCCTTCCCTCTCCCCAACTAACACACTAACACACTAACACATTAACGCATTAACACACTTCTCCCCAACTTCTTAAATTGCCTAATCATAGTCTGTCGCTCTATAGTCATCAAAACGATATAATTTGCACCATTGTTTTGGCTTATGCCCATGGTTTATGGCGACGTTGAGAAAGAACACATTATGGCTTCTAAAAAAACAACGATTAAGTTGCGTCAACCCAGTGCGAAACTGATGCAGACGCTATCTGAAAAGATTCGGTCCCGCCGCAAAGAAATCAAGCTCTCCCAGGAAGAACTGGCAGAGCGTTGTGATCTTCATCGGACCTACATCGGTTCTGTTGAGCGCGGCGAGCGTAATGTCACGCTTAGCACGCTGGAAGTCATCGCCAAGGCATTAAAGCTTGAAATTCGCGATTTATTTTAAGGTCAAATTAAGTTGGGGTCTGAGATGGATAAAAATAAAAAAATGACAATTACACTCGTGGGTACGTATCGGAAGGCATGTAAGAAATGGATCCAGGAGAAGATGCTTTATAACTATCCGATTGCGAAAACTGGAGATCGTAATTTTAATCCCGAAATAATAACGCATCTTTTTTTGCATAATGGAAAAATGAAGCTATTGAAATTCGGGGCATCGCTTCTGAAAACCGTTGGTGTATCGGAGTTAAAGGCACTGGGGTATCCTGTCAGCGATAAGCCACAGAGCGACAAGTATGCTCTTTTCGCGTTGACACCCTACAGTGCAGGCGATGCAGGCGTAAAACGCACAAAAAGTTCTAAATCTATCTGTTATGATCAATTCATCGTTTCATTAAGTGACTTTATCGCTAAAGATGAAGACAAAGCTATATTGTCTCATTGGGTACACAACAAAGAAACGCCTTTTGCGAAGTCCTACGAGAAGAGAGTCAAAAAACTTCTGTCAAAAGAACTGATGGATTACTTTACTCGTGGCAACGTTCTCTGCGAATCAGCAGTTCAGCAGACCTTTTTCCCGGAGTTATTTGATGTTCCGTTCCCTCCTCCAGAAAATCCGAAATTCACTTTTGTTGACTTATTTGCGGGGATCGGTGGCTTCCGAATTGCTATGCAACGTCTTGGTGGAAAATGCGTTTTCTCGTCAGAGTGGGATGAGGCAGCCAAAAAGTCTTACTTGGTAAATTATGGGGAAGTGCCTTTTGGTGATATCACTAAAGATGAAGTCAAGGCCATGATCCCGGAGAAGTTCGATATTCTTTGCGGTGGATTTCCTTGTCAGGCTTTTTCGATTGCAGGATATCGCGAAGGATTTAACGACAAGAAGAATCGAGGAAATCTTTTCTTTGATATTGCTCAAATTATAAATGAGCACAAACCGAGAGCTTTTCTTTTAGAGAATGTGAAGAACTTAAAAGCACATGATGGAGGTAAGACATACACGATTATTGAGGAGGCTTTACGTGCTCTCGGTTACCATGTTAAGGCTATGGTCCTGAACACGATGGAATATGGGAATGTTCCCCAGAACAGAGAGCGAATTTATATTGTTGGCTTTTCTGATCCGAAGATAGCAGAGCGTTTTGAATTTCCCAAGAAGACGCCACTAACTAGAACTATTCATGATTGTTTGATAAATGGTGTTAACCCTAAATACTACTATTTGACTGATAAACAACTTGGGCGCCAGTTGGATGACGAAATTAAGCGTAAGGACACAGTATATCAATGGCGGCGGATTTATGTACGTGAGAATAAAAACAATGTTTGTCCAACACTCACAGCAAATATGGGGATGGGTGGGCACAATGTTCCTCTGATTCGTGATGACAAAGGAGTGAGAAAACTAACTCCTCGCGAATGTGCAAACTTCCAAGGATATCCAGAATCTTTCATTTTGCCGTCTATTGCAGATTCATCTCTTTACAAACAATTTGGCAACTCTGTTTCTATACCGGTTTTAGAAAGAGTTGTGCATAACATGAGGAGGGCCATCGATGCCTAGTTCTCTTTTTGTAATCAATCAGTCGAAGGCGGAACAAGAAATGTATCAGCGATATCTGAGCGCTGTTGGGGCTTTGTCTCAACTATTCTCAGATTCGAATGTTCCTTATTTATATTATCGTGGAATGGAGCGTGTTTTTTGTCGTGCATTCAATGCAGATGATCTTTCAAGGGGGGATTTTTCTGTTGATGCACGGAAAGGTCAGTTGGGTATTGGATTAAAGACATTTCTTCGTTCAGCTCGAACACAGAAAATTGCTGAATTCAATGAAGCAAAAAAACAGTACGACGGACTCGATCCTGAAGATGCAATTCGAAAAATAGCTGAACTCAGAAATGAACGCCTCCAGTTAACGTCTTCTATGTATGGTCTTAATCAATCTATATACCATTGTATTCTTAGAGACAAAGAAGGCTTTCACATCCTTGAGGAAGCTATGGTCCCTATAGA
>CAILAO010000919.1 GCA_903832105.1 uncultured Pseudomonadota bacterium
ATGAAGATATTTCACAACTTAAGGCCGACAATGAAGCGATAAAGGCGTTTCTATGCAAAGCGCAACCTCAAGGACCATTTTGCAAGCGTTGATTTTGAGGGACCAAAGAGCGAGTTTGGGGCACTCCAACGGTGAAAGATTTCAGCGCTCGAAAAAAACGCTGAAATCGCATAGCTCAGGGCTAAACTCGATGCAGTCTCAGCTCTTCTTTGCAAGTCCGAGCCCCACCCCAAGCTGAGACTTGCAGACACTGAGTTTGATCGCCCGCCTCTTGCGCAAAACAGGCAGCAGCCTGATAATGTACACATTGAAAAAGAACCTATCTAATTTAGCTTGGGTAACACTTTATAAAGACAAGTTTGCCAAAGTATTCGCAAAATCACCTACCGTTTCCTTTATTTCTTTGCTACATTACTCAATACTAAATAATTTTTAAGACGACTTTTAAAAAAAAGTTAAGAGTTTTTTCAAGGAGGATACGAGATGTTTTTTACAAGGGAATTTTTTTTGCAGAGGGTTTTTGCGAGGGGTGCAGTGTGTATGCTCGCGTTGTGGGTGGTTCTAAGTTGTGTGTCTACGGCTGATAAAGCCGGGCGTACAGCGGCACCGGAACTGACTCCGGAAGAACAAAAAAAACTGGCCGAATATAAGGCAGAGACTGAAATCGGGCGCAATATGGCGGGACGGCTGCTGGCGTTCTACGGTCCGGTTGAAGATGCAAAGCTCGTCGCCTATGTCAATCAAGTGGGCGCCTATGTTGCGCAAAACAGTGATTTTCAGGATCGGAGATATATGTTCAATATCCTTGATAATGACAAGGCAAACGCTTTCGCTTGTCCTGGGGGCTATATTTTGATTACCAAGGGAGCTCTCGCGCTCGCAGAGAACGAATCTGAGCTTGCAATGATCCTAGCCCACGAAGTCTCTCATGTGGGACGTAGACATATTTTTAATACGTTGAAGTCAATGAATGAAAAAGATCTTGAAGCTGCGGCAGACGCCGCTGAAAAGAAGACCAATCTTCCTGAGTCAATGATGATGAGGAAGCGTGAAGAGCCGGCAAAGGGCACTGGTTTTGGAAGTAACATTGGTAAAGTCCTTGCGGGCGGCGGAGCGAGTCCTATCGGTATTTTTAAAGCGGCCTCAGCTGGAATGGGGGTTCTTCTCGAGAAGGGCCTTGATAAAAAACTCGAATTTGAGGCGGATTATGACGGTGTAAAATTTGCAACCAGGGCTGGTTACCATCCTGACGGACTTCGCCAATTTCTTAAGAGGCTGGAATCCAAAAAAGATGTGATGTACTCCAAGGTTTTGGCCGACACGCATCCGACAACTCAAGATCGCGTTAGCAGGATCGCAAAGGAACTTGAGGAGATGAATGCGGCCGAAATTATTGGTGCTACCGGGCAAGAACGGTTCAAAAAGATGACAAGCTCGATTGTGACAAATTCGAAAAACCAAAAGGTTGAGAAAGTTGCAAAGTCTGAAAAAAAAGTAAAACCAGAGAAAACCGAAAAAAAGTCTGAAAAAAAAGTAGAGAAGAAAGCCGAAGAGAAAAAGTAAGCGTTTTATATAAAGGAGTATAGCAATGAGATCGAAGTGCGGGATTTTTACGTGGTTGGTCGGAAGTGTGACGGGCTTGGTTTTGGTTTGCGGTATTGCGGGCGCAGACCAGTTTCATTATAACAACATGCTATTGGGTGACCGGGCGATGGGTCTTGGGGGCGCTTATGGTGGCGTAGCGGATGATGCATCCGGAATCTACTATAACCCTGCGGGATTGGCGTTTGCGCTTTCAAACGATATTTCCGGTTCTGTCAACATTCCAATCAGTAGCCGTAAAGCCGTCTATAAAAAAGCAATTGGCGACAAGGATTTTGTTGAGAGAAGTCAGGGGTCATTCGCTCCTTTTGTGGGGTCGATCCAAAAGCTGGACCAGTATGTGGATGGTCTTGTCGGTGGTTTTGCCCTGTATTACACCGATACGAATCAAAAAGATCAAGATGACCTGATAGAAAACACCCCCTACAAAGGAAATGTTATCCAACGGTATCATAGGGCTGTAAACGAGCGTTCTTCCACATATTATTTTCCAGCATTGGCGGCGGGATACCGGCTCATGTCGAATGTGGCGATCGGTTTTGGTATCAGCGGTTTTACGATTGGCGAGCTTGTACAGGAATACCAGGACACGCAAAGCTATAATCCCGCGAATGGCACGGTGTCAATTCTCATGCAGGATATTAGGCAAAATCTGACGGCGATGGGGCTGGAGCCCATGATCGGCGTTCAGATGGCATTCGCAGGGCGGTTTTCACTTGGCTTAACGATTAAGCAAGCGATTATTATGTCAGAAAGTTGTGACTTTAACCTGGAAAAGAGAGTTACGGCTGTTTCAAAGGCAACTTCGGATACCATCGACGCTAATCCGGGCGCATGGGTTAACGGGGCAACCGCAAATATCTCAGAAACAATTTCCTACACAAAATATAAGAAGCCTCTTGGCGGGTGGCCGTTTCAAACAAGACTAGGTTTCGCTTGGTTTGCATCGACAAGACTTCTTTGGACCGCAGATGTGATGTATTACGGAGCGGTAAAAAAAGGTGAAGAGATGTACAAGAAAGACCCGGTTATGAACTATGCCACGGGTGCTGAATATTATGTAACCCCGTCATTCCCACTTCGGGTGGGTCTATTTACAAATAACGATAGTCGTCCCAAGATCAAATCAGGCGACGCTAATAAGCGGGATCATATTGATTTCTTTGGCACGAGTCTTTTTCTGGGGTATTCACAGCCTAATAGCCAGATAGCTGTTGGTGGCGCGGTCCAACAAGGGAACGGTAAAGCCCAGAAAACTGGTGGAACAGACACCCAAGACGTTGAGGCGTTGGTATACACATTTGGATTTGCCATGACGCAGGTTTTATAGTAAAAGAGCGGTCCCTGACCGTTTTTAGTGGGTGTTTTTATGGCGCCAATTGAAACAGTTCCTTTGACAAAAGACGGGTTTACCGATCTTAAGGTTGAGCTTGATCGTCTTAAGTCTCACGATCGACCGAGAATTATTCTGGAGATCGCCGAAGCCAGGGGGCATGGCGATCTTTCCGAAAATGCTGAATATCACGCTGCACGTGAGCGTCAAGGGTTTATTGAAGGACGTATCGCCGATCTTGAGGATAAACTCGGCCGTGCTGAGATTGTTGATTTTTCCGCCGCTGCAACGGATCAGGTTCGTTTTGGCGCATATGTGACTGTATCAGAAGAGTCAACTGGCGAAACCAAGACCTACAGGATTGTTGGCGATCTTGAGGCTGATATTGCTTCTAATAAAATATCTTTAAGCTCTCCTATCGCGCGAGCCCTTTTGGGAAAACGCGTCGACGACCTCGTTGAGGTTCGAGCACCGAAAGGTGTTGCAGAGTACCTTATTACAGAGGTTCGTTACTAAGACATATCTTAAACCGTCTGTCTGGCGGTCGGTAGCTGGCAGCATGTGATAACTGATTGCTGCCAGGTAAAGGGCCTTTTATTTTTCTTTTAATATCGCGAAAATGTCTATTGAATGTTAGACTGTTTGTGAGTAAGAAATCAAAAGCATGCTTAAATTACGAAAGAGGTTCATTGTGGATCATCACGAGAAAGATATCTCGCTTCCGTCGCTGCTTGTTGCAATGCCCCACCTGGATGATCCTAATTTTAAGCGCACTGTAGTGCTTTTGATGGAACATAGTTCAGCCGGTTCTTTCGGATTGATCGTCAATCGACAGACCCCCGTCAAGCTTAAAGACGTCGTACAAGTCGAAAATCTCGAAATTCCGAATATGATCCCGACATGGTACGGAGGTCCGATTGCCGCGTCCTACGGATTTATTCTTCGGCATTTAAGTGATGAAGAACATGCGACCCAAGGAAAAGATGGCTTTGCACTTTCTGCATGTGATGAAGAAATGAAAAATATGGTTCAATACTTCAATGAGGCTCACAAAAAGAAGAGTGGATTGATGACAGAAACGGCAGAACTTTCCGATCTACCAAGGGAGAATGTCCTAACGTTTCGGCATTCATCAAGACCGGTTTTGTATCCCTACCGTTTCATCATCGGGTATGCAGGCTGGGGTCCTGGGCAGTTGGTGAGTGAAATTCGAGCGGGATCTTGGATCGAAATGCCTCTTAAGCTGGAGTGGATTTTCTGTACGCCGTTCCAAAATCTTTGGGATCTTGCTTTCGACTCTCTCGGTATTCAGCCCGGAAAGATTGCGCCGACCGTGCAGCCCTATTTATGCTAAACCTCCTCAAAAAGACCTTGCTTTGTTTGGTTCAAACAATACAATAGAAACGTTTCCAATTGGGCGGATGTGACTCAGTTGGTAGAGTGGAACCTTCCCAAGGTTCAAGTCGCGGGTTCAAGTCCCGTCATCCGCTCTCTAACTTCTTAATATATCAATAAGTTACAGCTAAAAACATCGTCCGAATCAGAAGTGGCAGACAACTTGACTTGAAAAATGATTTGCGATTGATTCTCGTTTTTTAGAAACGAGGTCAACATGGGCTATTACATCAGGTCATTACCTACAAAAAAATCTCCCCCAAAATGGAAAGTACAATTCATATCCTTTAAAAAGGCTGATGCTCCTGAATCAAATGCAAAGAAACCAAAACGACATTGGGATATTCCTAAACCTCGATGGTCTTCTCTTGGTTTCAATAATTTTATGACGAAAATAGAAGCGCA
>CAILAO010000920.1 GCA_903832105.1 uncultured Pseudomonadota bacterium
CAACTAAATTCTTATTGTTATCGGATAAATCCACCTATACCGATGATACCGTTCTGACGATAGCCATTGCTGATAGCATATTACATAATACTCCTTATGCTCAAACCATTCGAACTTATGCTCTAAGATACCCCCACAAAGACTATGGTGTTAGGTTCTCAGCATGGTTACAATCGGGGTCAAATTTGCCGTATAACAGCTATGGGAATGGTTCTGCCATGCGGGTTAGTCCGGTAGGCTTTGCCTTTGATACGTTGGAAAAAGTCGAGGAAGAAGCCAAACGCAGCGCGGAAGTAACCCATAATCATCCAGAAGGGATAAAAGGAGCTCAAGCTGTGGCAGCAGCGATATTTTTGGCCAGAAGCAAGGAACCAAAAGCATTTATCAAACAGTACCTCGAAAAAACATATGGCTATGACCTCCATCAAAAATTAACCGAAATACGTCCCTCTTATCAGTTCAATGAGACATGTCAGGGTTCTGTCCCCCAAGCCATCGTCGCATTCCTTGAATCAGAAGATTACGAAGATGCTGTAAGGAAAGCCATTTCTTTAGGCGGAGACGCCGATACACAAGCGTGCATAGCGGGTGGAATAGCGCAAGCCTATTACAAATTAATCCCTGACACAATCGTTGCTATCGCCAGGGCAAAGCTGGATGCGCCTCTTTTAGCGATAATCGAAGAATTCATAAACAGATTCCATCTTTAAACCAAATTAGTTAGTATCTATCTGGCCAAGTAATGCATACTAAAATGAATGGTCTGTCAGGCAAAACCCGGGTATATCATGCCGACCAAACTGTCTTTGCCAACAGTGACCTTTAATTAATGGAGGGCTCATTAGTTGGGCTCTCTTGAGGGCACGAATCACCACTGGTGACTCTGGTCGCCAGTGGTGACAAAAGGGCGGTGTTCTGAGCGGTAATAAATTTTCTATCCAGTCCGGATTTCGCATTTATTCCGCAAAACGCAACTTCCCTATATTTTGCATCGCTTTAATAACTTGTTTACGGATAATCGGGTCTTCTGAATATTCGGAATCTTCAAATCTGTTCACTAAGTCATTATAAGCGGCTATAGCTTGGTCTCTACGACCATACTGTCCTAGGGTTACTCCTTTGTTGTAAAGTGCTTTGGCAAGCATTCTAACTACGGCCGGCTTTCCAGATTCTTCACACGTGGTTACTAACCGGTCGTAAACTGCAATCTCTTCGTCGAGATTACCTGCATTATCTAGAGCAGTGGCCTTATTCAGTAGTGTTTTTGCGACTTGTTCGCGGATGTAAGGATCTTCATGGTCGCCGAATTGAGATAGTATACGGTCGTATATGCCGATCTCGTGATCATCCTCGCCAACTTCTCGAAGAGCCACTGCCTTGTTAAACAGTATCCACACGACCCATCTCAGTATTGACACATATTTTGAGTGGCCGAACTTGGTGAGTAACCAATCGTAGCACTCAAACTCTTCTTTACGGCGTCCGAGACGTTTTAACGCAAGGCTCTTGTTCGACATCGCAGTAACCACCTCTTCGAGGATGTCTTTATCTTCGTAGTTTTCGAATTTGAATATCAATTTGTCGTATACTGCGATCTCTTCATCATGGCGACCAGCATCATCCAACGCTTGGGCTTTTTTAGCTAATGCTATCGCTACTTGCAGAAGAATGGGCCGTTCTTTAGAATGTTCGAACCTGTTGAATATCTCTTCATACGCGGCTAGCTCTTCCTCGTTGCGTCCGAGATATCCTAAAGTAGAACCTTTGTAGCGTAAGGCTTTTGCAACTGTCTCGAGAACGTCCGGATGTTTAGAATTTTCAAACCTGGTAACCAGTTTTGTGTAAGCAGCTATTTCGGCAACGAGACGGCCTCTTCGCCCCAGTGTAACTGCCTGATTTAATAACGCGCTTGCCACGAGGTTAAGTATAAGTGGCTCTTTGTTATTTTCGTATTTGGCAACTAGCTTTGTATAGGTGGCTGTTTCTTCATCATGACGACCCGCTTTCCCAAGCGTTAGCCCCTTGTTGAAAAGAGCAATCGCAACCTGTTCAAGAAACTCAGTCTCCTTGTTATTTTCGAATCTGGTCACCAGATCGTCATGGGTTGAAATTTCTTCGTCGTGCCGGTTTAACTCGCTTAAGGCCTCTGCTTTATCGGACAGGGTCCTAGCTAGTTGTTCGAGGAGATCGATATCCTCTGAGTCTTTTAGTCTAGATATCAAATTGTCGTAAACAACTATCGCCTCATCGCGACGTCCAATTTGTTCTAGCCCCAATCCTTTGTAACGCAAGGCTTTTGCCACTAACTTACGCAAGTATAGTTCTTGGAAATTTTCGAATCTTGCCACCAGATCGTCGTATGTTGCAATCTCCTCTGTTGTTTGATGGGATTTTGATAAAGTTAATCCCTTACAAATCATACCCTGTGCAACCTGTTCAAGTATGGCAACGTTGTTGGAATTTATGAACCTTAATATTAGACCGTTATAAACAGTGATCGCCTTTTTGTTGTGCCCGACCTTAACCATGTTCCAAGCTTTGTTGACCATTGCTTTTGCCACTTGTTCAAGGATCTCGGCATCTGTAGAATGTTCTGATATCCCTATCAGCTTGTCGAACGCGGCGATGGCTTTGATGCTGTGTCCTTTTTCTTCTTGAATACAGCCAATGTTGAATATTGCTTGTAGCACCTGTTTGCAAATTGTTGGATTGTCAGAGTTTTCGAATCTAACCACTAGATCGTTATCAGTAGCAATCTCATCATCGGTATCGCCAATTTGTCCTAGAGCTATTCCTTTATTGTAAATGGCTGTGGCCACCCGTTCGATCATATCCGGGTTATCAGAATGTTCAAATTTGTGGACCAGGTCATCATATGCGACAATTTCCTTGTCATGAAGACCTGCGTTATCAAAAGCCTCTGCCTGGTTGGTTATGGTTACAGCGACTTCGCCGAGGATCGCTGCGTCTTCGGAATGCTCGTATCTGGCCACCAGGTTGTCGAAGACGGCAATACCTTTTTCTATTTGTCCCGCTTTTATTAACGCTAACCCCTTATACCGTAACGCTCTTACGACAATATTACGAATCTTCGGATCCTGAGATGATTCAAATTTGGCAGCCACTTTGTTGTAAACCTCGATCGAGTCTTTATCGCGGCCAATTAGTCCCAAAGCCCAACCTTTGTTGATCAAGGCTCTTGCTAATTCCCTAAGTATTACCGGATCTTCGAAACCTTCGAACCTTGCAAAAAGTCCATCGTATACTGAGATCGCCTGTTTTGTCCGTTTGGTTTGCCCGAGTGTCCAGGCTTTACAATTAATGGCCCTCGCTAATTGCTCAAGCATGACTGGAGATCGAAAAAGTTCTAACCGGGTTATTATGTCGTTGTATACAACTAACTCCTGATTGTGACGTCCAGCTTCATCGAGTGCGCGAGCCTTATCGAAAAGGATTTCAGCCACCTTTAACGAAATATTCTCACGTTCTAATTCATCGACTCTTGTGAATAAGTCATCGTATACAGCGATTGCAGCTTTATAACGGCCTGCATCACCCAAAACTTCAGCCTTTTTACGCAGGGCCGTGGCAACCTGCAAGCGTATAGCAGGACTTTTTGAATCCTTGAATCTTGATACCACC
>CAILAO010000921.1 GCA_903832105.1 uncultured Pseudomonadota bacterium
ACATAAGGGCCGTAGTTTTATTTTCAAAGGGATAGAAATAAGCTGCTGCTTGCAGGCGCTGCGAACAAAATCCCATACCCACATTAGCAACATTGTCTTTATTGTAGGCGCCAGTCGGCAATGTAACCGCGTAGCTAAAAGCCAGATCATGATTCTTGCCGCGCCAGTCCAACCACAAGGGCTGAACAATTAAATCTCCAAGACCCCACTGCTCACCTTTAATCTTAACTTCTTCTCCTGCAGAGAAATTCCGGGAATGTGATCCCACCTTAATCGTACCTGATGCCGTTCCCTGAACCGCAATATTAACGCTCGTATAGCCCCATGACGGTATTATCATAAACCCATAATCAGCTCCCAGGATCTTTTGATCAATAGCCCAGGCAAGCGCAAGGGTCTGCGTCGCGCTGTGTATACTAAAATTAAAATCCGCGTTAAGAGTGCCAGTAATTGTAACGGGTACTGACTTAATACTACTTGTCCAGGTACCTGAAACATTCACTGAATCAAGGGTGTTTCCGCTTGAGTCTTTCATTTTTTTGGCATGATAATAAGTATCATAGCCGATAATGTAAAAACCTTTTGAGGGCATAACATAATCTCTCACCGCCATAGGAGCAGGAACATAGTGTCCTTGCTCACCGGCGTAGACTGAATCAATGAATACAAAATTCAGAATTAATAAAAACAAACACAAAAAAACAATTACACTTCTAGGCATTACTTCCCTCTTTGCGGATCACTCGCATAAATAATCTTCCAATCATCCTTCATGCTCGCAATTGTCCAGCCTTTGGCCAAGGCTTCGTCGAGACCTTTGTCAAAAGGATCAATGGATTTACGATCATAAGCCCACTCACGCTGGGCATCGGTATGGTGTACATAAAGACAAAAACGAGCTCCGCTGCCTGCGGCAGTCCATTGCATCATCGGTAGGTCGTTATCAGAATTACCAAACGAGGCAATTGGGCGACGGCCAATGTGTAACTGGATACCAATGGGTTTGCCGTTTCCTGCGGTCATAAGGTCCAGCTCCGGCATACCCACAAGCACAGGAATATTATTACGAAGTTCAAACTTCGTCTTGATGCTACTTCCAACGACCTGTTCAGGAGGAACGCCATAGATCTTTTCCGACCAGGGGCGCATAAAATCAATGCTACCACCTGAGACAATATAGGTTTTAAAACCGTTGGCGCGTAAATAAGTAAGCAGTTCAAGCATAGGCTGATATACCATCTCTGTATATAGCCGTTTAGTCAAAGGATGCCTGGCGGTAGTAATCCAGTCAGTGACGATTTTTTCAAATTCATCCGAGGTGATTCCCGACTGTGTGGCGATAATCATTTCCGGAAGCGCATTAATTCCACTAGCCAACGCAGAGTTCAAGTCGCCTTTGAGAATGGAGGCAAAAGGTTCTTTACTTATCCACTCCGGATGCTGCGACGCGAGGGCTTTGATGCGATCAAAAATAAAGTAGCCCTGAAAAGCCACCGGCTGCTCAGTCCAAAGCGTACCGTCGTTATCAAAAGTAGCAATGCGTTCCTCAACCGGAACGAAACTGGGCGAACCAGGTTTGGTCACCTCTTCGACAAAGGCAACGATAGCCTTTTTCGGTGCGGTGTCGTTCCAAGATGGCAAAGGATCAGCGGCGAAGGCTGTGCTTACGAACAGCAGCAAAACGAAAATACTCTTCATAAATAAACTTTTCATAAATATATTCCTCCTGTAAATTAAATAGGAGCGTCCCCTAATTTTGATTGCATTTCTGGGGGGAGTTGTTTTATTAGTTCTGCGTTGTATGAACCATTAGGCCTTGGCTTTACTGTTGGATCATTTGTGGGATTATAATCATATATATTAGCATTGACTATTTGTTCTGCGGCAATCGCGTATGTTCGCGATGTCGCTGCAAGCGAGCCGTCTTTGACTGCCGGATCAACGTTAGTCGTAACGATTGAAATTGTTTTGTCGCTGTTAAGGTAAATCTCAAAAGTGCGCAGCTGCTGAGGAAAATCCCTTAATGATGAAGTTTCAACCTGCCAGAAACCTTTTTCAGGAGCATTAACCGGATCAGGCGAAATAAATGCTTTAATGGTATTTAAATGACGGTGCCCCGCGATCCACATAATCAAATTCGGATGATTTTGCAATTCAGTAATCAGATTCGGCAGGGTTACGGCATTTTGAGGATCAGTCCACCAACCTACCTCGGAATTAGGGGCAGTCAGTTCGACGTCTATCGGTATATGCGCAGCGATAATCATGAGTTGACCGGCAACATCACCATCGGCAAGTTCTTTTTTAAGCCACTCCCAACGCGCCGAATCAAGAAAACCATGTCCATGGATATCAGCAGATCCATCATCTTCTTTTTGGGTATCGTCAAGCACAATAACCTTGAGTGGTATATTCGACTTCGGCACGAAGCTATAACAAGCAAAACCATTGTTGGCGTCAGTCAAATTGAAACCGTGACCGACCGGGTTTGTTGTGGTTGTAAAAAATTCTTTCATCCACTCATCTCTTTTAAGTGAACGACGGTTCGCGTCGGCTGCAACTTTCGGACCGACTCTATTTTACCGTCATTATGAGCTAGCGG
>CAILAO010000922.1 GCA_903832105.1 uncultured Pseudomonadota bacterium
AAGACGTGCATGGGTTTATTACCCTTAGCTTTTGCCTCCATCGTTTTTCCTCCTTTTGAACAGGGCGTCCTGTCGCTGGTTTTAATATGTTTCTTTTTCTTATGTGTAGACAACTTTTTCACTTTCATTGGACTTTACCACTTCTCCAATGAGTACCGCCTCCAGATCAAGTTCCTTTGCGGTTTTTTCAAAAGAGACAGATCGACTATTGCTAATAACAAGAATCATACCGATTCCGAGATTAAATGTACTTTCGACATCTTCAAGAGATGCGCCGTTCGACTTAATAAATTCCTCCATCCAAGAAGGGGTTGGAATAAGCTTCCGCTCGATTCGGCACTGAAACCCATCAGGAATAACGCGTGATAGATTTCCTGAGATGCCTCCTCCTGTAATATGTGCAGCAGCTAAGACAGCATCGTTTCCGAGGCGTTCGATCAAGGATGGAATTTCAGAATATATTTTTGTCGGGCGTAGGATATCTGTAAGCAAGCTCTCGAAATGCGCCTTTGGATTGTCTTTCAACCACCTGCGAATAAGTGAGTAGCCGTTACTATGAAACCCACTGCTCTTCAGCGCATAAAGCTTCGCCCTCTTTTTGATTTTGTCAGGACCAAGGAGATTTTTTCTATCGATGACTCCCACCATAAAGCCAGCCAAATCAAAATGACCTTTTGAATACATCCCGGGCATTTCCGCCGTCTCTCCGCCAAGCAGGGCCGCCTGACACTGGGCGAGGCCCTGTCTAATGCCTGTCAGGATTCTTGTAAATTGGCCGGAGTCGAGTTGCCCTGTAGCGTAATAATCGAGAAAGAATAAGGGGTGTCCACCCAGGGTGTAGAGATCGTTTGCAGACATCGCAACAAGATCGATTCCAAGACCTTCTAATTGATTTTGCTCAATTCCGAGAAGAACTTTTGTTCCAACGCCATCGGTGCAGGAAATTAATAGGGGCTCTTCCATCTTTTTGAAATCGGGTTTAAAGAGGGCAGCGAACCCCCCAATACCGCTAACGACCGTACCGAATTGATGCGTTTTTCCAGCTCGTGTGGCATCGCTCTCAATAAGCCAATCGACAAGCGCGTCGCCTTTTTCAACATCAACACCAGATTTTCTATAAGGGTTTTTCCCGCGAAGCCTATTTTGGTTTTCACTCATGGAACCTCCAGCGCGGATCTGCAGATCTTAAGTAGATAGAGTCCAAGGTCGTCCTGAAGTTTGGACATACAAATTAGATTGTCAGGATCCTGCACTCCTCTTGTTAACCGTCTATCTTATTTGGGGAATTGATGCAAGTGAAAAGGGTCATCGCGGCTATCGAAAAAGCGATCTTGTCTTGAAGATTAGAAGAATGCCGCTCAGCATGGAAAGGAATGCAAAAAGCCAACCTTTCAGGATAGCCTCTTTAAAATGTGCAATTTATCCATAAATATCGAAAAACTACCTCATACACAGTTGAGGCGCTGGAAGGGAAATTTGCACCACCACATCGGGCTTGATCTTCAGCGTGCCGAACATAGTGCTAAATGGGCGTATGCCGAAGTCAGGTTGGTGCAACCCCACTCTGGCTATGAGGCGAGCACCCTCGGAGCACACCGAAAATCTTAGCTCCTTGCTGCGGCCATGCAGGAAAAGCACGCCGACCACGCCAAAACCGTCCCCCTCTTCCTTCACCTGCGAAGACTCGAAGCGAATCGCGGGGTTCACTTCCGACTTGATCACATACCTCTCGATGTTTTCCTCGATTTCCTTTATATCTCTTGGCGATAAGACACCTGGCACGCTCACGCCGCATTTGCACGCACCCACCACATGAATCGATCTTGCATCGAAGATTGCTTTAATCGAACGCGCAGTTACGTCGATATCAACCTCAAAGCGGGTCACTTGTAGTTTGAGGTCGTGGGCAAGCGCCGACAGCGCCCCATCCTTGTAGGTAAGCACGAAACAGTCGGCATTCGTCGAATCAAACTGGATAGACATCCTCAAGAACTCCTCTAAAGAGAAATATTCTTTCTAATGCGCGCAGCTATATTTTTTGCTTCTTGGCCGCTAATAAAATAGTCATCCAGTTGAATCTCACCTCTTATGTAATCTGTCATTGGAAAATTTTTATGATATTTGTCATCCGTATATCTCGGAAAAATATGCCAGTGAATGTGTTCATCCTGGTTTCCTAGACATGTATAATTCATCTTCCACGGGTTAAACGTCTTAAAAACAGCTTTACCGGCAATGAAAAGCTCTTTTTGCAACCCTAAATATTCTTTTTCGGAAAGATCATGAAGTTCTCTGACATGCCGTTTTAATAATATTAGTGAATAACCTTTATAGAATTGATGATCACCGACAACAAAGAGTGATTGTTCGAATTCATATATGTAATGCGGATTATCTCCACTTTTCCAAAGTTCGATTCTCTTACAAATACCGTCCATTGCATCCAACCTCCTTCGATGAAGACCATTAAAACCTTTCTGCAATAAATTGCAATGTTGAAAATAGCCTTTTGCCTAAGCATGATGGGGCAAATTTGAGAGCTGATTTTATATATGGACATAACCGTTCGCATGCATTTCCCGGGATCAATCTTCACTTGGAACGCTTCATGTTGAGCCCGCCTTTCTCATTATCTTCTGACCTCGGCGTATGGCAGCAGCCAAAAGATCTTGATTTTAATACCGACAAAAACTTTTTGGGCTGGGCCGTAAGCGCTGTCCCTGAGTATCGAGTTACAGATCTCATCTCGGGCCATTGTGGGCTTTTTTATAAGTCCAAGGGATATCAAAGAGGGGCATCAACGCTTGATCCAATGTTCCACGTTACACTTGGCGCTGGGTTAGTCTATTAATCAAACGGAATTTCCTCCTACGACTTGGTCTTAAAAGGACTTGAAGAGACACAAGAAGACAACAAGGCGAGGTTAAAGAAAGCATATCGCAGATAAAATGCGAATATCAGGCCAATCTTTTAAATACTGACGAGATTAAGTAGCTGTTTTTTTTGAATGACTCGATCTCCTATCATAATGTATAACTAAACTGAGTTAGTGTGCAGGTCATACTTTCACCGTTACTGATTTTGCTAAAGGTTTTTATGAAAAACATATTTTATCTCGTGTGTTTATTCTCTTTGCTACTCTTTTCAGAACGCGGTTTTTGCGGCGAGAAATCAAAAAAGTCCACTAAACCCAATAAATCTGACACGGCCGAAAAGGATGCTAAGACCGGCGAGTCCGTAGAGAGCAAACAAGCCGCTCACCCGCTGGTTCCCGAGATCGACAAACAGTATCGAGCGCTAGAGTCTTTGTCTCGCGGGCTTTTTATGCTTGAGTCAATGTACTTTGATCCTGACAAAGTCAAACTCGACAAAATGGTCTCTGATGCCCTGCGTGGGGTCGTTGCTGAGCTTGATCCCCACACCGTTCTGATGCCAAAAAAAGATTTTCAACAACTAACGATCGACACACAAGGAAAATTCGGCGGCGTTGGTATTATTGTATCCCGAGAGAAGGGAAAATTGATCGTTGTTTCGCCGATCGAAGACACGCCAGCCTACAAGGCAGGAATCCAGGCAGGCGACGAGATCACCGCTATTGACGACATTCAGCTAGAAAAAATGAAGGATTCGGAAGCCGTCGACATGATGCGCGGTGATCCAGGATCGGTGTTAAAACTTACCGTTAAAAGGAAAAACTCCAACGAAATAAAAAAATTCGAACTCGTTAGGGAAGTCATTAAAGTCAATTCAGTCAGGCTTGACAGCCTCGGAGAACAGGGCGAATCAATCAAGTATGTGCGTATTTCGAGTTTTCAGGAAAGCACCGCAGAAGATTTGGATGCCATTTTAAAAGAAAATAAAGGAAAAATGAAGGGTCTGATATTGGATCTT
>CAILAO010000923.1 GCA_903832105.1 uncultured Pseudomonadota bacterium
GGCGTATTCATCCCAAAACCGCTTGACCTTGTTGTACATTTTAACAGCGGTCGCTTTATCAATTGAAACCACCATCGCCTTGCCCATAAAACCGCGATTCATAAAATGAACTACGATATCCTGCGCTACGTCATCAAGACGATCTTCTGTGGTGATAAGCTGATATTCCTTGGAAAACTCTCGCTCAAATTTACGTTGCTCGGCCTCGTCAAGCTCTGCATCTTCCAATATCTGCTGAATATCCTCATTCAAACTTAAATTCACAAGTTGAACTTTTGGTTTACGATTCTCGTAAAAAAGCCGGACAGTTGCCTTGTCATCCACGGCCTGTTTGAAGTTATAAACGCTGACATAATCGCCAAAGACCTCTTTGGTTTTCTCTTCACCTGAAATCAGGGGTGTGCCGGTAAAGCCGATAAACCCGGCCTTCGGTAGAGCATTCCGCATATTCAAAGCGAAAGTATCGTACTGCGTTCTGTGCGCTTCATCTGTCATCACGATGATATCTTGACGATTGGAGATAACTGGATGTGGTTTACCTTTCTCCGTTCTAAACTTTTGAATCGTAGTAAATACATACCGATGATCTTCGGTTAGTAGCTGAACCAAATCAGCTCCCGACTCCGCCCGCTCCTGTTTACCTTTTATGGCTCCGCACCGAACGAAGTTTTTATAAATCTGATCATCTAAATCCGTACGGTCGGTAACCACAACGAAAGTCCAATTCCCAGGCACTTTGCGTAATATCTTCTGAGAAAAGAAAATCATAGATATCGATTTGCCTGATCCTTGCGTATGCCAGAAAACGCCCAATCGCCCCTGATTTTCTTTCATCGAGTGAAAGGCGCGTATAGCATTTTCAACGCCCAAATATTGATGGTTCTTGGCGAATACTTTTATGGGCCCGTTCTTCTCCTCCTTGAACACAACATAGTTCTCGACAAGATCCAAGAGCCGATCCCGCGCACCGATACCTCTGATCATAGTTTCAAGAGAAACTATCCCCTTTTCGCCTTCGCTATTGATACGCTTCCACTCACCAAAATGATCCCATTCCGCCGATAGAGTCCCAACCCGGCTTTTGCTACCATTGGATAGCAAAACTAATCCGTTAAACCAAAACACCTGCGGAATTGCAGTTTTATAGTCCCGCAAGTTATCATCAAAAGCCTTCTTGAGGTTTTTATGCGATGCCTTAAGCTCAATAAAAAGAAGCGGGATTCCATTAACAAATCCGATGAGGTCTGCTCTGCGAGTATACATTTCGCCAGTGATCCAAAACTGCGAGGCGAGAAAGAAGTCGTTGTTATCAATATTGACCCAATCGATGACCTTGACCCTCTCCGACACTTGCTCATGCTTATCGTTCAGATACGAAACCGGGATCCCTCCTTTAAGAAGCTCGTATACCTCTCGGTTCGCCGCAACCATACTCATTACACTACGGTCGGCAGTTAATATTTTTATAGCTTCATCAATAGCCGTCGCAGAAACATCCGGGTTAAGATTCGTCAGCACCGGTTTGAGCTTGGAAACTATAACTACATCTGCCTTCGTTTCACGACCGAGCGAACTCTTCCCGTTTTCATCAAATTCATGGAAGCAATTTTGAATCGACCATTTCAGCTGATCGAATAATTCGATTGCCGGTCTCTCAACTAAAGCGTCTTCTGAATATTTATTATCTTTAGGCGCCATTCTCTTGCCCCTGTATTGCTATATCCATTCCCAAAACGTCAATTTCGCCAGAGATAAGTTTCGGTATTAATATGTCTCTCGCATATTTTAAATTGCTTTCTCGCCAATACGTTCCCTGAATGTATTTCAACAATGGACTTACACAATCCTCAAACTCTTTAATGACATTTAAAGTTGGAACCAACACTCGCATCTTTTCCATAGAATTATTCCAAACAGCATAAGGTATAGTAGCCCCTTGGCTACTTGTCGTCGCAAAAGCAATAGTTTCCTCACGAAATATCGTCATTAATGCATATGAAAAAGTTTGGTAATCTTTCGGCCGTAAAACAAAACATGTTGTTCTTGTAACCCCATCGAAAGGCGCAATAGCCACTTTATGAAAATAAGGGCGCATTGCACCAAAGAGGATATTTCCTTTTTGAAAAAGTTGTAAGCTGCTTTGAGCTTCTGTCCATGGCCTCGCCTCGGTAAGAGCAATGCTTTTTCGTGATATACAATCAATCGGAACATATTTCCTGCCAGACAAATGTTCTCCGGCTTGAGTACCTTCATTGCAACATTCAACAAGATCGCCCAAATTTTGTAATTTCCAATTTTCCGGAATCTTTCCCATCACAGAATCAACAAACTTCGTTTTCTTATGTCTTGGAAACCGAAAATATACGAACCACTCTCGGTAAATCCTCTGCACCATTTCTTCTATAATCTGAACACGTCGAGAATTTTTTGTAATGAGATCATCATAGGCAGAAAGAACTGACGATGCTTTCCGTTGAACATTAATATCAGGATGGGGCAATTCGATCTGTTTAATTACAGTTTGTGTCATAAGCGGCTGTGCCGCTCCACCCGCCCATCGGTTTAATTTCGCATTTTTCAATTCATAATATAAATAAACAACATCCGTTTTATTATCCATAGGACAAGCTACGATCGTATTGTCACTTGCCCAATAACGACCTCTACAAAATTGAACAGATCCACAATATGCACCTACTCGACCAATGATCACTGAATTTCGCTCTCGGTGCTCATTGCTCATCCCAATAATTCCATTAGCCCCATAGACCGGATAATCGCCCTGCCCTCCCGGTTTAATAGACTTACCATTCTTAAACTCAATAAAATTTCCGGCTTTATCTAATTTATACATAGTTACGCCAACAATTTTCGTATGTTATCAGCAATTATGCTCTCAATCTCTCATGCTTCGGTATTAAGCACTTCCA
>CAILAO010000924.1 GCA_903832105.1 uncultured Pseudomonadota bacterium
GAACAAGCTTTTAAAGAAAAAGGGCTGACGAGTAAAGCAGGTTGATTGAAATCTACCTGCTTTTACCCTGTACAGTAGACTGTACAAAGGCTGTACAAGGAGCCCTGCCGCCGTCGAAACATAAATTTTCTTTTAACCCTTGAAAACCATTACCGCCTTCACCCTCTGAAAATTTCAGTGTGACACCCCTTCCCGCCTTGACCACCCACTCTCTACGATAGTAGGTGGTCAAGGCGGGTGGGGTGAGGAATTGGGGGAGGAGGGATAGGCGGTATAAGGTGTGTGTATTATCTAAGGTAATAGAGGTGGCAGGGGTAAGTAGGATTAGGTGAATTGGTTTGAGTTAAGAGAATTAAGAGAATTAAGAGAATTAAGAAGGAAGGAGTTTCGGAAGATATGAAGAATTTAAAAGAACTGGATGCTAAGATTCAGATTTCGAAGAATGCAGATGATGTATTGATGGAATTCGTCGGAAAAGTTAATGATGGGTTTAATGGCGGGAGGGTCGGTCGGGGTGAAGCGGCATCATGGATCATAATGAAGCTGGTTTCGGGCGGCGGTCTTGATCGAATCATTGAAGAGATCCGTAGGGATCATTTTGATGAGGTCACTTATCTTCAGCACGTCGTGAGCGAGATGAAGGCATCTAAACGAACGGGCGAAGGAAAAGATGCTTTATCGCTGGCAGATCTTCTTAAGCCGCTTTCGGCATCATCAAAGATTTCAAAAACAACCTCCTCATCTCCAGATCTAGCTAAAACAAAGCCGAAACCTTAATCGGTCGGGTGGTCATGTTTCGACTGGAAGGCTAATAGCCAAAAAGACCGCTATCTATAATGAATATGTAGCTTTCATAAAAAGGTTTCCGTTCTCAGTATTTCCGTTATCGCCATCAGCACTGCAAGTTTTGGTTCGTATTCGTTCTGACGTTTTGTTGTTTCGGCAGCGTTTATCAATTGATCTATTCTTTCATTTTAATTTGCTGGCCGCTTGCCCCAAGGGGTCTTCATTATCCATTCTCAGCGCAAAGAGACGCGCCATCTTCGGCGGGGCTCGACGTCACTTTCTTTGCCTAATGGCTTCGTCTGGACAAGACCCCGTAGGGCTTCGCTTTTTTCACTTTTGATCTCCTCCAGCAATTTTGCGAGAGGAGAATCAACGTGAAACTCCTCGCAAATATAAAATTGAAAGGATCTAAAATGAACACCGACGCTACCAACCAAGAACAGAAAGAACGCCCAACCTACATTGAACCAAAAATCTTCTTAAGTCGTGATGGCGAATATTTAACAATACTGGTTCCAGGCAACTTCATCATTCGAAAGCATACCAATTATTTCAAGAAGCTGCTTGGCGTAGCCTTCACGCCAAAATCGAAACATGAATCAACCACGGAGGTCTCGGCTTTATAAGCTGGGATCTTCCCTTTGAGGAGGTGCCCTATGAAAACTTCGGATAATGACTTAATGAAACGTCTTGAAAAAATTGCTGAGAAAAAAGCTGTGAGGTTTTGCTATGGATGCTATAGAGAAGCACCCGAAGGCGTTTGCACGGAATGCCATAGCGACGATTTGATGTTTTTATTACCTCACGTCGGATGTGAGTATGGTCATTTGTGGATAATCGAACATCTTATCGGTGAAAACGTTCAAACAGTGAACATTGAAGAAATGTTTGAGTCCTCGATGGATGGTGCGTACTCTGGCACCACAACGGTCGGGTGGCTTGAGGTGGATACCCTAACGGCTGTCAAAGAACTGGACCCTATCTCCTGGCAAATGGCCGTCCAAGAATATGAATCTCAATTAGAAGACGACGGTGAAATCATATCGTTTGATAATGGTGGTTCATATTACCTTACAAGCGATGTTGAGAATTATGTTGAAGAGTCTGAAGAAGAACTTTGTCTCTGCGAGGCTGAAGGCTAACCCCTTTGGCCTTCTAGTAAAGAGAAACTATCATGTTTCCAAGTTTTGAAAAATTAATTGCAATTATCGTTAGTGCTTTTATTGGTCTTCATGTTATTGGACGCCAGGACCTCATCTGGAAGGCTGTCGCCCATATGCAATACTATGCGATGCACGAAGCATCAAAACCTTGGGGCTGTCCATCTGCTTTTAATAAGAGAGCCTGTAACAGCTATGATCCTTCAAGGTACAAGTAACGGCTTCGTTGTCAGCAAAATAATAGTGTTACCTCTTTTGCTTCGACATTTTCTTTGTTTGGACTTTGACACCGATCCAAGGCTTTCTTCAACCACACTCGTTTAAGATTGTTGCACAATGACATCAAGGGCGCTCGGAAGGTGCATAATCCCTCCAAATCAAAGGATATAAGCCATTCAACATGGCTTCTAGACTTGGGAGGACCGCGTTTGACGACTCATCCCACTTAATGGGGAATACTTTTATCGACGTCTGATCGAGCAGATTCCTGAGCTGCACTGAGTTACTGATGGGTACGAGTCCGATAGCACCCTCAACGGCGCTAACTCTCAGCAGAAGGGAGTTGAAAAAAGATTCTTTCTGGATGCGCTCTTGGAGTTGCGCATTTAAGACAGATCGCATGATTTCATCAAGAGCGCTTCCAGGAGCTTGCAGCATGTATATTTCAATTGGGCGATCCACACCGCCAACATTCTGCCAATTAGTGGACTCAGCCATCACTATCTTCCTCAGATCATTTACCGATAGTTCAGAAACTTGATTTGACGGGTGCCCTATAATTACAACTATCTCCCATTTACTCGGTATTCTGTGGGCATCTTCCGGATTTGCTTTCGTTATTGATGAGCAAAGCAACAGACTCAAAAACGTCGCTAATAAATAAGAAACACGTATCATAAGATTATCCCCCTTTCATGTGGGAAAAATGGCATGCGAAACGCTACTATACATCTTGGTTTGGAACTAAATCCTCCAAGTCAACGCACGAAGTCAGTGGATTGGAACTGGCTTTGGAATAAATTCAATGGTGAAAAAGCCCGTGGTCACGAGTTCGTCAACGGTCGGCGAACGCCATTTATGTTCAGGTGTCCAGATGTACCCTGAGATTTCAAACTCAAAACCTCCGTCAGTACGTACCTTGAGGATCATCGATTCACCGTTTTCCGACAGCCCTTCATACACCTTTAGACGAGTGCCGGTATTGATGACTCTTTCATCTTCACTGTCAGGATGAACGAGCCATAGATTTAGCCCGAAACTGTCACGTCCGGCTTCTTTCTCAACTAGATTGGTCAAGGTAGCACGAGGACGTAGGGTAATATCTTTCGCGGTTCTCAATAGAGTGTTTCTTGGCAGAAACATCGCTGGAGTCGTACCAGTTACTTCTTTGATTTTACTGGTAGCATCGAATTCAGATCTACCGCAGCTTTGGAAAACAAAAAACGCAAGCGCAAAACCTATCATCATACTAATCTTGATTTTCATATGTTTCCCTTTCAAAGAAGATCTTCACTAAAAACGCGGCTCTTATATCGATTCTCGATGATAAACTCAACAAGTAAATTACTTATTAGTACATTTCGTACACATTACCAATTGTAAATCCGTCTATTGTCTTGACAGTGAGTGATCAGACTTTCTCATTAAATGCTCAATATAGATACATTGATATGCGTGGATCTATCCGATTTTCTCAACTCAAATTGTCATTTCTGGCAACTGAATCGTTCAGTGTCAGTATTTGTTCTCGCAGCATCTCAAGATTAATATCATCGGCAGTCTTCATGGTCATGCAATGTTCTTTAAGAACCGTGGAAAACAATTGATCAAGGCGCACTTCGTCACTTGATTCTATTGGTGAAATCTCCTGTAACTGCGATAAAATCGAAACTTTATTTTCACATGTTAGAAGGGTCCATAGTGCATATACTTCCCGTTCCGCGTTTACAAGTCGCCATCGTGTGATGCGTCTAAAAAAAGTAAAAAGCAGACATATAATGATCAAACCTAACAAAGCATAAAAAATCATTTACCCTTCTTTCTGTCCATTGCTATAAAAAGCACACACATCATGACGTGCATACGCTATGCCGTAAGTGAGTTAAGAGAAATTAATCATGAAGAGTTTCAGGTGTATGAAAAACAAAGACACCACATGCGCCTATTAGATACTAGCTGCGGGATTGATGTTTTCAGTCAGGCTATGAATTTTCGATATTTTTGAAATTTTCGAATTTCTATTTCAATTCTAAATTTCCAAATCTCTTCGCGTAAAAAGCAATAAATCAAAATTCATTAGACAAGTTTACTTCGTATAAGCACCGGTCATTAAAAATTCTCGTGCTAGTCCTTGGCGGTGAAATTCTCCCATAGTTGTTCCTGTAATCTTACACGGTAAAAATGGAAGATGGATGAATTCTGTATCACCTGGTTCCCAGTTATAAGCATCGAATAGATGATAGGTGAAATTAATCTCGTACTTTGTGGTTCCATGTTCATTTTCAGAAACCGTAACTTCTGCTTGCCCCCATCCATAATAGGAGCCGACAGCGCGATACCAGTTTGGACTGTCAGAAGCAGTCACAGAGATGCCTGTTACGGACTTCGACACAATATCGTATTTTCCTGGTGAGAGGACTTCGGCTAAGCGTTTTGCTTCGGAAAGCTCGAATTCAAAATGTTCCTTGGCAGCCTTTGAACTTTCTAAGAGGCTTATCATATTAACGTCGAGGTTTGTTCCAGTATTCTCAAAATAGTGGGACAAATGCCGCACAGCGTCTTCCCCATATTTTTCAGATGCCATAGGAAGTGACAAACCAGTCGTAATCATGTTTTTGCACAGGATCATCTGTTCTGTTGGTTCGTGTTGCCCATAAGGTCCTGCGCCGTTTCCGATATCGGGCATGGTAGGTTGATCATGGCCTTCGACGTATGAAAAAAGATTTCTGTCGTAGTCTTTAAGATTAGACCTTCCTTCAAAACCAGAACGACCGCATCCTGATGCTAATATAAATAATGAACACATAAAAGAAAGATAACTGGATTCAATTTTTTTTGATTTTAGCATCATAAACAGCTCCTTAATAATATATAAAATAACTACAAAATTAAAAATCTCTCATAAAAACAGTGGTCTTTTATTAATATCTGAACGAATTAGCAACAGGAATTTTAAAAAATTCCAAAAATCAGTTCTGGGTCAGAAATTACATTTGATTCCAAGTCCGCACAGACCGTCATAGTTTTCGTACTATTTGCCGCCAGGATCTAATCTGGAAGGCAATCGCATACATGGGATATCATAGCGACAAGGCTTAGCTATTTTCTATTTCTCTCACGAAAAAACGAACGCTATCTTTTTTGCTTTGGCATTTTTTTAGTTCGTGCCTTGATTTCAATGCCAAGGCTTTCTTCAACTTTTCTTTTCGAAATTAAAAGTTTCATCCAAGCGGTGAGTTCGTTTTCTGAATATGTGTTTTTTAATTCTTGAAATAATCCATCGATGATCGAAGGAGTTTCGATACCTTTGATTATGATGTGAGGATTTTCCAAAATCTTTTTTGCTTCTTCATCAGAAAGACCGGCTTGATAAAAAAGCATCCTTGTATCTGACGTCACGCTTCCAAGTGATCGGCCTGCTCTCATATCGGAGATAGCTTGCCTAGTGACGCCAATCGCTGTAGCTAACTTTTGAGACCTTCCATGACCGCTAGTAATAGATCTCGTTAAATTGCACCAAAAATTTCTAATGAGTGAGTCCCATTCAACAGCGGTTAGTTTTTTTTCAGTCATTTTTTAGCTCTCGATAACTACTTTGTTTCATTAAATAATTACAATAATTCAAAGGTTAAGTCCAAAAA
>CAILAO010000925.1 GCA_903832105.1 uncultured Pseudomonadota bacterium
GTCCAATTTTTGAGGGAAACCAAACTGATGAAAGACTAATATCGCCTTTGTCCTCTCGGATGGGGTCATTGTAGGAAAAGCAGTTCGAGAAATAGCGGATAGGACACAGTGTCCAAGGTAAGGGGGCACCAATATTTCATCCATCCTGGTGAGGCCAAATGCTTCTAAACCTGCCAGCATTGCCGATCTTCCTGTAAAGAAAGGTATGAGAGCATGACCCAAAACGGATGACAAATAATTAAAAAATAAAGTGTTTCCATTACCAGAGCGATAAAAGGGATAAATTTCAATCATTCTTCAATCACTGAAAGTTTTTCGTGCCTCTAAATACAGTGACGGTGTGCCCTCCAAAACCCTTCTTGAAAAGAGCTATATTTTGTTCTTTTTCTGAAGGATTTACTGTAAGCCTCAATTGACCCATATCAACATATCTGCAGCCAAGATTCCGGGCAGCCATTATTCCTTGCCATAGCCCCAAATGGCCGATGCCGGAACTTGACGGTAGGTCACCGTCAATGGCCGAGGAAGCATAAAGACAGTAAATATTACAACAATAAAAGAAATGAGAAGCAACAGTTTTTCCGCTCTTGTCCCTGACTAACACGATAAACCCCAGACTGTCTTTAACCATCTCATACATAAGCTCAAAGCTTTTCAAACTTCTGGTTTGACGGCCAGCAGCCTTGAAATGTAACAAACGATATTCATCACATTTCTGCACATTAAAGCTGTCTGAAGTTATCAACTCGCAATCGTAGTTTCCCTTGGCCCTGCTGATTAATGGACGATAACTCTTACGAACATCCGCCCAAAGATCTTGTTCGCTCCTTGTAATATCTATAAGTTGGCAAATGGTCGATTCATCAACATACCCGTAATCTGTAAGATAATTGTAGTAATGCCTCCCTTCAATAGGCTCAACGCCTTCTATCATAGCTCTATGGGCCGTCACATGATTTTCGTTTGCAAGAAAATCAATGTGATCAAATATGAATTTTGCTATTTCGCCATAACGCTTGGGTGTCCTTGCGCAACCTATGAGTGGGGCTCGTAAATATTCTCCACCATAACGGTATTCAATTTGTCCATTTTCTGAACTGAAACGATAAAGGGGCACCAATGCCACAACATCATCAGAATATACCACCACAAACGAGTCATCATTTATAATGTCAGAGGCGAAAATCTCCTTATCAAAAGATCTAACGCCAATTGAGTACATGGGTGTTGCCCCGGGAATTACTTTAAGCCCCTTCAACCAAAGCGAAGCAAACCGCTCTTCATCAGAATGAATTACTGTGATCATGATGACCTCACAGTAGTCTTAGAGTAAGCTGATAAAAAAGTCATAAGTCAAAATCCAAGCAATTCCGGCACAGCTCGACCTCGTTAAGTCTTCCCGTTTTGTTGAGCTCAATAATATTTCTTCTGAATTCAGAATTCCATAACTCAAAGATGGTATTGCTATTCACATTCCCCATGGAAAACGTTCCATTGAAGTCTGTGTCGCAGAATGTCGTCTCTCCATTGGAAAATATTAGTAGATCCTGTCTTTTGACCCTACGACAGCTTTTTTTTGCAGGTCGCTCCCTTTTTTGAGCATAGTCAAGATTGGTTGCTACGTCTCTAGAGAAAGCCTCAAGGGTGTTGGTTGCCACTATGTCCGCCCATCCTGCATATCTGCTGATAAACAAATCAACCTCATGCCGTGCGCATTCTTGGTCAATGACCTGTACTCTTGTGAACGGCCTCCGCTTCTTACTGCAACGTTTTATTTTTATGAAGGTATCGAAGTTTGACACCATGTTATTCCAATCGGAATCAGGTGATATTTTATTATAGGTGTCGGATGTCATGGCGTTAACAGACATATTCATAAATGTCATTTCGGATTCTATGATCATTCTTGAAAAATGTTCACTTAGCTCTTTACCGTTCGAAGAGCTCCAGATCGGACCTAAATGTTGTTTTGAAGAAACATAGTCAAGAAGTTCTGGGAAATTTGGATGCAATAGTGACTCACCGATATTGTATATCCAAAGTCCATCGATCACCTTGTTATCTAGTTCGTCCACACACTTCTTGAATAAGGAAGGCTCCATGTCTTTCTTTTCCCGTTTCAACTGCTGCCGAGGACACATAATGCAATTCTGATTACACCTACTGGTCATTTCTAAAAGAACCCTCGTTGGGTAGTCTGGTTTCGGTGTAAATGCAGAAACTCTCACTATTGGAACAACACGATAGTTCTTTTTCAAGTACTCTTCGAAAAGAATACTATTCTCTTTTTCTTTTAGTATATTCAAATAGCTATCAACCCGTACTGTAGGTAAACTTTTTAATTCTGTATACGGTAACAATACCGTGTCTTTTCTCTCGTTGCTGTATTCAAAGTCAGTTGATGGTGTGATAAAATAGGGGTTTACTAATTCCACTGCTATCTCCTTTCAAAAAATACCGTTTGAGCCAATTTAAGAGTCTGACTGCCCGTTATTAGGGCATTCCCTTGGTTGAGTTTCGACCGATCAAGCTAAAATTTCTTGCGTTGACACTTCCTTTTGCTCCGTCATTATATTCGCTGCAAATTTCCATTTTACCAAAACTTTCCCTTATTTTACGCGGTCATAGAAATAAGCTCATTGATCATTCGAACACCGTACATTGTTCTTTCCATGCTTTCGGTTGCCATGGAAACACGAATGAAATGATCGCAGGATTGACCATACCCAAGTCCCGGGACCGTACTGACGTGATGGTCCGTAAGCAACTTTGTGCAAAACTCCTCCGAAGTCAGTCGCGACTTCTCAATTGAGACGAAAAAATAGAATGTTGCTGTGCCCGGCAAATATGTCATGCCCAATGAATCCATATAGGTTGCCAATACCTTGCGCTTTTTGACCACGTCGAGAATCTGAGGCTTGGTAATCGCCAGAACATCGTCAAAATGTTTAACCATGTAATGTTCAAGAATAGTTGCAGGGCATGTAATCAGGTGTTCATTGATCTTCAGAATCTGAAATATAAGATCAGAATTGGCTATGACGTAGCCAATTCGCCAGCCAGACATTCCATAGTTTTTCGACATGGAATTACAGACAATCGAGTGTTCTTTCGCCCTATCATGCCATCCAGATGAGATGAATTTATCCTCATCAAGTAAAAAATCACTATAGGCTTCATCTGCTAAAAGATACATGTTATGTCGTCGGGCAAGTGTGTGAAGATATTCCAACTCTTCTTTTGGAAGCACCAGTCCGCGCGGATTGTGTGGAAAATTCAAAACAATGGCTTTGGTCTTCTTCGTTACATATTTCTCGATTTCCATCATAGATTCGTAATATGGTACAAGGACAGGGATACCATGACAAAGACGAACCTGTTCCGGATAACTAACCCAAGCCGGTTCAGGAATGATTACCTCATCGCCCGGGTTGAGAATCGCCATAAATGCCATGTGGATGGCAATCTTGGAACCCGCGGTGACGATGATCTCCTTATCGGGATCGACCGGAACTTCATATTGTTCAGCATAGTAGCGAGCCAACCTCCGGCGCAACTCGATGATTCCCCTTGAATGAGAATAATGATAGATGTCAGGATATGGCAAATCATCAAAAGGATAGAGAGGAATATCAAAGAATGCTTCCCCCAAAGACAGCACAATGACATCGGTCCCCTGCCCTTTCATCTCATATACAAGATTGTTGTATTTAATTGACATTGCCCGTACGATTCCATCAACATAATCAGCGTGTTTTGGCATGATGCTATCCTTGATATTATGGGAATGTTGTCGCAAAACGGATAAACAAACCGCTTGCTAAATGAAAGAGTTATTCGATAACCTGCTAACCGATAGTGCCTTTCCGAAGGAAGGTGGTATTGGAAAATAGCTTAGCATTCAGTCAACTGACAGAAGTCCACCCTTATCTCGGCACGGCAGATGGTGATAGAGATAAAGGGTAAATTCATACAGAGGATAGTCATGCCGGATAGTGACATAGGGGGTCAGTTCTCGGCCCATTTTAAAAGCTTTCTCCGGCGAGAGGTGGAAGTTCTTTGTGAGCTTATAGTCAACGTAGCTGGATAGGAAGTTTACGGCAATTCCCTTGAGAGCCATAGAGAAAATGGCCGCGATCATTCTCCTCACATAATTTTCGTGGTTTCTAATCTTGAAACTGAGAGCGCCCGAAGAAAGCACATAATCAAACTTCTTCCCCGGCAATTCTGACAGGATGTCCCTGACCTCGAAATTAACTCTGGGATGACGCTTCTGTGCCTCGTGTATCAGTTTGGGGCTCAAGTCGATTCCACAATAGCCTACACGCTTATATCTCTTCAGAAGATAAGGATAAAGATCTCCGAAACCGCAGCCCAGGTCGCAAATGCTGTGGTTAGAAAGATCGGCGATGTCAGCCAATATTTTAAAGCGTAACTGCTGACTTTTCACATCCCCCCAGCCTACAGAGCGGACATTATATCCATACTGATCGTAGCGGCTTTCATAAAGGTCAATCAGTTTTTTCTTTTCTTCCGGTTTCAAACGGATTCTCCCAGGAACTGCCTCGCATTGTTTTCCATAACAGGTAATAGATGAGCCTTTGCCAAATTCATCTTTTTGAACTCTGCGAGAGAAAGGCTGACAGTTTCGCTATAAGGTCTGTCAGGATAATCACTCCCCCAGAAGATACGTTCACCTCGTATGCTCTTTATGGCGTATGCAATGTCGCTGCTGATGGAGGCATTGCGGTAGTAGAGCAGTGTATAGGAAAGATCGAGATAGAGGTTCTTGAAATATTTTGCGACCATCAAGGCATCGAGAAGCCTGTGCCCTCCCGCGTGCCCAATGGCGATCCGGGCTGATGGAACCTTCTCAGCAAGCCTTGCAAAGGATTCCGGCAGATTACCGATGGCAATGTTCTTGCCGTCTGGGAATCCGTCCATCATGACAGGGAGCCCTAGTTCGCCGGCCCGACATACAAGGGCAGCACACTCTTCACAATCGATACGGTAACCATGTATGCGGGGATGTAGCTTAACACCAGATGCTCCTAAATTCTTTAAACGATTTATATTTTCTAAAACACCGCTCTCTTTTGGATTCAACAATGGGAATACACGGAAGAAGCCGTCAAAGTGTTTTGCCTCTTCAATGACTTTTTCATTGAAAAAACCCTCTTCAGGCAGATTGAGTAGAATGATGCCCTTAACGCCCACCCTCATTGCTTCACCATAGAGGGTCTGCACAGCATTGAAAGACGTCCCAAGCCGTTTATCGAGGTGACAATGACCGTCTATCATTCACAAAGATTCCGTCTTTAATTTAACTGTTTCGCTTACTGCATCCGCCCGGGCCACGGCTTGAGCACGATCACACCCGCAAACAATCATCCAGCCCGTTCTGCTGCCATCAGTTTGTAATTCTGGAATTATATCACCAGGCTTAAAATACAGATCTGTATCAACGCCTTCCATTGCCTGCGCTTCTTCAAGACCTTTTACCTCGACAAGCTTTCCTGGAGATGCAGCATAGAATCTTAGAACGACACCTCTCTTTAGAGACTTTACTTCTTCTATAGGATCGCTTGCGCAAAACCGTGTCCAATTTCCAACTATATCATATCCTGAAGCCGCTTCAACAACACGACTAAAAACATAAAAACCCCCGCCTCTACAGCCTATTTCAACTAGCTTGGGTCCATTACTTGTTAAGATTACCTCAGAATGAGTCGGTGTATTATCAACCTCAGCGGCGTCCAATGTTTTTTTGATTAATTCGATAACCTGCATTTCCTGTTCACGCGTGATCGCTGCCGGGTACGCAAGTTGTGTGGCAACTCTGTATAAACCATCAGGCTTATACTTGTCGGAGATAGCAAGTATATGGTGTTCCCCGTTAACGGAAAAACCTTCAACTGTTAATTCCGTTCCCTCTATAAACTCTTCAATTATAACCAATCCCTTTGGCGAATTATTAATAGCAAAAGAAAACGCGTTTTCGAGTTGGTCTTTTTCATATACAACCACAACTCCCCTTGATCCAGAGTTATCAACCGGTTTAATAACAACTGGAAATTTAAATCCAGCAGCAGCCAACTGTAGACCCTTAAAATCATCAACAACTTCAAAAATTGGTTGTGGCACCCCTACCCTCTGACAACGATATCTTTGCTCTGATTTGTTAAGACTCACATCCAAAGGGATCCGTCCCAATCCGGGCAAGTTTAATGCTTGACGAATAGCAAGTACGGTCGGAAGCGACACGTCCGTTGCATAAGAAAGTACTCCGTTGATCTTTTTCTGCTTTGCCCATCTGAGATTTCCCTCGATGTCTTTTACATCTATAACTCGGCCTTCATGCGCAATTCTTAACCCCTCAGCATCGGGAGAACCATCAGAGGCAAGAACATAATAACCTATCGCTTTTGCCCTTTTTATTGCGTCTGTCTGAGCAATGCCTGCCCCAATTACAAGAATTTTCTTATTCATCACGATATTCCATCTTTATATTTTTAACTATATTCCTTAATCCCACGGCATTGTTTACCCTACACGCTCTCCACAAAATTGGCAATTTTATCGGCAATGCGCTCTGCTCCAAACCCATCAATAAGTCGACGGGCTTTTTCAGACATCTGCCTTCTTAATGTATGATTTTCCCAAAGTTCTTTTAGTTGTAATTTAAACATATTTCTATCTAGAGACCCGACGATACTACTGCCGTTATCGAGAAAAGGATTTATAAACGTATCTTCTTGGGTAGTTTGAGGAAAAACCAAAGTAGGAATTCCCAACATTGTGAATTCCATAAGACTTGAACCACCATTTGAAATGCCAACATATGTGTTGGCCATAATCTCTGCAATATTATCAGGGGATTTAAGAACAAGTA
>CAILAO010000926.1 GCA_903832105.1 uncultured Pseudomonadota bacterium
CCCTTCAGACTCTGAATCGGATTAAGTCCAGATTTTTTCTGTATGGTCTTCTCGTTTTACTACTGAGAGGTATTTTCCTTGCGCTGCTCACGTTAGGCGTCTGGTCCTCTCTTCGCCCCGAAAAACCCGCCGAAAGCGTTATTTTAAGCTTGGTCGTCTTTTTGCTAAACACCGTTCACGTCGCGTTTCAAAAGAAAGTGCAAATTCGAGCCACCGATTATCTCATCTCCTCTGAAATGACGCATCAAGACAGCAAGTCTTCGATTCTTTCTTTCAAAGAACCTTACGCCGAAACACCCGCTTCGCAATTTGAATGGGCTACGAACTACGCCCAAGACATCACGGCATTAAAGCGTTTTGAGAAGGGTCGACTCTTCTCGCTGTCAAGTCAACTTGCGATTTTAGTTATTTTTGGGTGCGCGCTCTCGCTTTTTACAAATCTCCGCTGGGACCTTATGCGGGAGCATCTTGCGGCATTTTGGTCTTTAGAAAGTTCTTTTAAGATCACATTGACTATCCGCGAAGGATTTACCTCTGACGAACAAAAAGAGCCCATTGAACTAACAAAAAAAGGGGGACAGGAGATCGAGCTTTTGGCGCAAAACGTCGTTGAACTCAAAATAGAAGGGCTTAAGACAAAATTCCAAGTCCAGAGTCCCACCATCGAACTAAGGCGCCCTGAAAATGCCGCGAGTACCACAAAAGGCGCTGATTCGGGTGAGGCAGCGTCTTCCGTTTTTCAATCGTTTCAGCTGGGAAAGCTTCACAGGAATCAGCAAACACCCTTAAATCTTAAGGACAAAGAATTTGCTGACTATGTCGTATCATTCGCAGTGACGGAAACTGTGGATCTTTTTATCCCCCTAATCCCCTCTTTTTCATCAACAAAGCCCCTCGTTCACTTCAAGGTCAGAGAACTTCCGGTTCCGAAAGTCGCACTCTCGATTACATCACCCGCTCCTCCCGATCAGGAACCCTGGCCTGATGACAAACCTATTAATTTTCAAATTGAAGCCTCTGCGAAAAACCCGCTTCGCCTCGTCCGACTCGCCATCGTTATCGCAGGGAAAAGATCCGACGAACTCGTCAACAATATCGTTGCGGAAGACATGTTTACGCTTTCGACAAATTATAGTTTAACGCTCGAACCTTATATCGAAAGCGATATGGCAGAGGTGCTTATTGTCGCTGAAGCCATCGATCGTTCGATCCCGCTCCCCCTGCTTGGCCAGAGCAACCCTATTAAAATCAAGACCGCCAGCGCCTACGGTCGTTATCGAAAAACTCTTGAAACTCTTGGACTCCTCAAGAAACAGCTTGATGAGACCATGACTTCAAACTTTTCTTCTCTTCCGGAAGAAGCTAGGGAGCTTTCTAAGCAAGCCATTAAACAAGCCAATCACTCTCCTTTTTTCGACGGCCTCGATCGAGCAAATATCAGCCGCATGGACGTCGATGTTCAGAGCTTATCAAACAAGTTCAGCATGAATAAGGTCCAGCAGCTTAACCAAGAATTGGGAGATTTCTTATTCGAGCATGAACTCCTAGATGATAGGGAGCGCGATCGAGATTTTTTCGTCGCGGCTCGTAGTTTATCTAACCTCTTAGAACAGGAAAAAAAGGTCCGGCGCTTTGATATGGGGAATGTGACGGATCGGATGTTGAAGTTTCTTGATGGTCGCCACGAACGCTGGACAATTCGTGTCAATCGTTTGCCGCAAGCGTATCAGCCAGAGGGATGGCTCAAGGTTCAAAAGCACCCTTTTCATAGCGCCGTCAAGGCGATCAAAAAAAATGAAACAGATGAAACCTCCTCTCACCCCAAGACGGAAAACTCCCTCGTTATTTTGTCGGAAACTGTTGCAAACTACCGGCAGTGGATCGATGAGTTAGAGCAAAAAGAAGATCTCTATCGTCAGCAAATGGAGCGAAAGAGGCAAGAGGGGCTCGCTGATGCACGAAATAAGCTTCGCGAACTTCAGAAAAGACAAGATCAGATATCAACCTCTCTTGATCGTGCGGCAGAGAAGAAAGCGGAAATCCTTGACAGCGAGTGGCCCACTAATCGCATGCAGCAAAATACTAACATCAAGGACTCCCAGAAGCTTGAAGCCATGCTTAAAGCACTTGCGCCACAAGCGGGAGTTCGAATTGCGGCAGCCATAGATCAGATGGGGGAAACAGTCACAACTGGCAGTGATAAAAATTACATTCAAGCCGAGAGTCATTCGGATGCCGCAGCGCGCCTTCTTCGGCAGGCCCAACAGTCCGCCCGTGAACAGCAATCAGGCGATCGGGGAAGAAGACGACGCATTGCCGGCAATAATTATTATGGTCAGTCCATCATTGGCGGTGATGTTGAAATCAAGCGCGAATACGAAGTGGACAAAAGATACCGAGAAGAAATTTTAGACGAAGTCCGTCATTCGCACGTGCGTGATGAAGATAGAACGTTACTTGAAAATTACTTGCGGCAGGTGGTGAGATAAATCATGAAGTTGCCTATGAATAAAATGATGACTGATGACCGATTGATAAAGATCATCTCAACAAAAGGACGTCTTGCGGTCGATCTAAGACAAGTCAATAAACGCCTCAAAACCCTCATGCCAAGCCATCTCAATACTGTTCGTAAAAAATATATGGAATCTGGTTTAGGGGCACGCAAAGCGGCGTTTCATGCCCTTATTGACAAGGTTTATCTCGACTTTCTTGAGGAGTGCATAGCAACGGCGTCTTCTGCGCGCGAGTCCTATATCCAGTACGAAACGCATCTCATGCTGTTCCAGGCGAGAAGAAGTCTGCGGGGTCTTCAAAACAGAAAAAGATGAAGCACTCATTGCTTACTATTTTTCGTTTCACCCCGTCTTATGAATCCAATATTTGGAAAATGCCTCCATGTGTCTTGCCCAGATCGCAGTGTTGCAGAGTTTTTCTCGATTTGAAAAGTTTTTGACGAAAAAGAGACGTCTTTTGATGTTGACGGCCATGATCACCGGAGTCGGTTTCGTAGTGCTGGGCCTCGCCCGATGGGCTCCAATCATTATTGCCTTCATCCCGATCACCGCAGGGTTTGGGCTCTCTCGTACACCGCTTTTCATAAGCTACATGAATAAGTTCATTCCTTCTGATAAAAGAGCGACGATTCTATCAGTTACATCCATGCTTCGAACGCTCGGTATCTGCACCGTCAATTTCATTGCTGGCTTTCTTTCGGATTGGTCCATGAATTACATGCTCGCCATTGTAGGCGTTGTCATCATCATCTTAGCCACTGCCACGAAGGTAAAGGAAGAATTCTTAATTGATTAGGGGTGCCCGGTGCTTTTGCCAGAGATTGCGCCAAGCACATACTATCGCGGAATCATATCTTTTGTTTTCTTATGGGTAATAGAAAGCGACGAGAAAGTGCAGTACGATTTTAACCATCGCCGATGTTTAGACAGATCGATGATGAAGCTTCGAGCTTCCTGAGCGGATACGAAACCAAAAAAGATTGGGCAATTTGAACTGTGCATGTTAATCTTGATGTGACCGTGTTTCGTCTGGCTATGCGGGCGGTTATTATCAACTTTGCTTTAACCGAAATGCGAGATGTTATGGGAAATAAACCCGTGAATGATGTTCGTATTCTTGGGAATATTGTGATAACGCCTCTTCTGTTGGCACGAGATCGTTTCAATGAAGCCATTACCAACATAGCGGATGACCTCGACCGCGATGGGGCAATACAACGTTTTGAATACTGTTTCGAATTGGTTTGGAAAACGCTGAAGCGGATTCTCGACCATAAAGGCATTTTGGTTAATGCTAATCCTCGTGACATCTTTCGTTATGCAGCAAAAGAATCACTCATTTCCGATCCGCTGCCATGGTTTGATTTCCTGGAAAAGCGCAACAAAACTTCTCATATGTATAAAGAAGAGGTGGCGGTAGAGATAGCGGCGATTTTCCCGGAATTTAAGCTTGAGTTGGATGCAGTGGTGGAAAACATTCAGAAATTATGACCAAAATCCATATTACCGCCAGCGAAAAGATCCTTCTCGTCTCAATTCTACAGGGCGATTTTCAGGTTATCGTGTTTGGCTCCAGAGTTATGGGAAAAAATAAGAAATTCTCGGATCTCGATATCTGTCTTAAGGGAAAAGGCCCTATTTCCGACGTATTAATTGGTGAATTACGAGAAAAACTTCAGGAGAGTAATCTTCCTTTTATTGTTGATCTTTCCGACTACTTTTCTCTTCCCGGTTTTTTGAAAAAAGAAGTGGATGAACAGGGTGTTCCTCTTGAAATGTAAGTATGACTGCGGTTAAATCACAGAATAACGCTCAATCCCAGTAACCGAACGTCGATAGTGAGCCTGGTGTTTTTCCCGCTTGTTTCGTCAATTTTATTTTCGACCGTCTGATAAGAAGCTCTTACTGATGTGTTGATGTACAAATTTTCCAGAACTTTTGTCCTAACACCAACCATGAACTTCGTCGTGACACTGGCATCTTTCGTCTTTTCTTTCATGCTCTGACGTTTGATGGTGCCGCTCTCATTGTCGACTCCCACCATCAGACCGCCATATGGAATCAAGGTTGCTTGAGTTAATGAGTTCTCTCCCTTACTTTTCTTTGTTGGCTCGCCAATCGAAAACGGAACGTTGAACAGCACGCCGAGGCCCAAACTTGTCTTCTGAATCTGCGATGTGTATTCCCCGGTTAGAAAAGTGTCCGTGCTCACTTGAGCCTCTAGGAAAGGCTCGAAGCCATTTTCTCCGATGAGCCCATACATCCCAGAAGCAGCAATGTTTGACTGGTCAGCCTCGTCTTTGTCCGACGCTGTAGTATTCTTCGATGCGGCAGTCTCGAAGTAGAATTTCACGTTTCCGGATACTTCTTGAAGCAGTTCGGCTTTCGCCTGAGATGCTCCACATACGACCAAAATAAACGAAGCTATCAGTTCTCTTTTCTTCATAGTCTCCCCATTCCTTACCGGCTCAACTTTCCACCGGAGTCCCACAAAATCCCCTTTAAAAAACAATAGTGAGGGATTCTCTAATGATTATACCTACTTTACGTCTATCATGTCACCTTCGGCCACCTTTACGCTTTTGGATAACTCATAAAAAGAAAAAAATCTCCTAAAGATATCAGCGCGAAAACGGATTAACTCCCTGTTGTTGTATGCATCAGTCATGATGATTTTTCCGCCCCATGCCAGGCAAGAATCCGGACGACAAAGAATCAACGCTGTCTCTTCGCTGTTATTTTGAAGTCTCGGTACAAAATCTGGTTGCCCCAAAACTCCATTCACCGGAAAAGATTCACGGTAGGAACGCTATTCCACTTCAGGATGCGCGAATTGTCGTGGTCGCCAACAAATAAATTCGTGTCATCAAAGAAGACCTTGTAGGGCGAAAACGGGCGTACTCGCACTCACGCCAGACTTATACCCGCTCAAACTTCGCTGTGAAATGTCTTAAGGCTGGGGGCTCGTAGGTGAAACGCAGCCCTCGTATTTTGTTACACTCCTTCATGAGTTCCTCGGCGCATTCTAAGACATAATCCACATGACTTTGGGTATAAACTCTTCGAGGAATCGCGAGACGAACGAGTTCAAGGGCCGGGAAAATGTTTTTGCCATCGGGACCTTTTTTGCCAAACATCACGGTTCCGATTTCACAGCCACGAATGCCACCGACCTCGTAAAGTGCGCAGGCAAGAGCGTGCCCGGGAAATTGGTCGCGAGGTATATTCGGGAGAACCGACAAGGCGTCGACATAAATCGCATGACCTCCCGGCGGCTCTACAATCTGAATGCCTCGCTTAAGAAGGCCCTCGCCCAAGTAACGAGTCGAGGCAAAACGATATTTTAGGTAGTCTTCATCGACGATTTCTTTTAATCCCTGCGCGATGGCGTCAAGATCACGTCCTGCAAGGCCTCCATAAGTCGGAAAACCTTCGGTCAAAATCAATAAATTCCTCATGTTGGAGACGAGCCCCTCGTCATTCGCGCCAATCCACCCCCCGATATTGGCGAAGGCGTCTTTCTTTGCACTCATGGTGCAACCGTCTGCGTAAGAAAACATCTCGTGCGCAATTTCAAAAACACTCTTATTTTCGTAACCTGGTTCTCTTAGCTTGATAAAATAGGCATTCTCCGCAAAACGGCAAGCATCGAGAAAAAACGGGACACCATGCTGATGCGCAAGCTTCGATGTTTCACGAATATTTGCCATCGAGACGGGTTGACCGCCGCCCGAGTTGTTGGTCACCGTCAGCATGACAAGAGGAATCCGCTCACGAGGCGTGGATTTAAGGAATTCGCTAAGTTTGTTTATGTCGATATTCCCCTTAAACGGACTTTTGTTACGGGGATCGCGCCCTTCCGGCACGAGCAGATCGCGAGCTTCTGCTTCGCGAACTTCAACATTGGCTCGCGTGGTATCAAAATGGCTGTTGTTAGGAATGATGTCGCCCTTTTTGGCGATGGTCGTGAAGAGGATTTTTTCTGCCGCGCGTCCTTGATGCACAGGGAGAATATATTTAAATCCCGTGAGTTCTTTGACCGCACTTTCAAACCTGAAAAAGCTGGAAGCTCCGGCGTAGGACTCGTCCCCCATCATGATGGCAGCCCACTGTGCGTTACTCATGCTGGACGTCCCGCTATCAGTCAGAAGGTCGATCATCACATCTTCTGCTGGAATGGCAAAGAGATTGTAGTGCGCCTTTCGAAGCGCTTTTTCACGGTAAGGACGATCTGTCATTTTGATCGGTTCAAGCGATTTTATCCTGAAGGGTTCAATGATGGTTTTCATTTAAGTGATCCTTTATGTTTAAAGCAGTCACATTCTACGTCATCTAAATATTCGTCTCAAGCGTGTTCCTGAATCGGGAAGGTAATACCCGATACTTAGTGCACTTTCCTTCCATCCAGTGATTTCGAAGACCTCCCCCTTGGGCGGATCACCAGCAAAGAAAAACACAGTTGATGAAATCTCAAAAAAGAAACGATCGTTAATAAACCCAACATACCAAATAGATCCGGCATAAGTGCTTAGCAGATGGCGTTTTGTGTGATCTCCCTCGCTTAGAGAGACGAAGGATGGTCCGACAGCGGCATCGACTCCAACGGCACCTACCGGAGTATGGAATGTAAAGCTAGCATCGCCGAGAAGCACTACCATCCACGTTGTTAAGTCGTAGGTATACTGAGGTCTTCCTCCCGTGGTGGGAGATGTCGGGGGAGTGCTGATCACATCAGTCCTAGCCGCTTCGCTATTTTTCTCAAAGGTATATTCGCGATCAAAATAGGCGCCATTGAGATAAGGAGAAAGTTTGATGCTGAAATCCCACGGCTCAAAACCATCAGGGTGATCATAGTTGCCAAGACCAAAACCAGATAGGTATTCGGGAACAGGATTACGTGTCTTTTGCCGTACTTGCACCAAGTCATTATCAATGATTTTTTGCGTCAGTTCCTGAGTTGAAGCAAAACTGAAAACGCCGCCGTTTGGAACCAAGGTGAAGGCAAGACTCATCGCGCGTCTTGCCTGCGTTTGTCTGAGCGCAGGCATCTTCAGCTCAATCGGTGGGAAGGTCTCTTTTCCTTGTGGTTCAGTTACTTTAATCATTGAATGAAGATCGTAAACATCGGGTGTCAATATTATTCCAGACGGTGAATTTTTATACTCTAAAAAAACGATATGAGATGCC
>CAILAO010000927.1 GCA_903832105.1 uncultured Pseudomonadota bacterium
GAGTGAGTGAGTGAGTGAGTCTCATTTGATAATTTTACCTCAATTTTGGTTGGAAAACCAACGTTATTGTGTGGATAAAAAAACTATGCCATATAGGCAATACACTCTTTCAATCTCTCTGCTAGCCATATGAGAAACTGTGTTGCATGCGTTATTTTTGCAATTTTGGAAAAATTTTGGAAAAACTGTTGATAGCTTATAGAGAAATGTTAAAATGTCCTCATGGCTTACATTTTCCTCGATGAATCAGGTGACCTCGGATTCAACCTCAAAAAGAAGGGTACCTCTTCTGTATTTGTTGTGACATTTTTGTTTATAGACGGGTCAAAGAGATCAGTTGAAAAAGCTGTCAGTAAAACCCATGCTGAACTTTCCAGAAAGATCAAACGCCGCGTCGGTGTCTTGCATGCAACAAATGAAAAACCAATTACCCGACAACGATTGCTGAAGCGATTGGTAGAGAACGATGACTGCTCGGTTATGACGATCTACCTGAACAAGAAAAAAGTATTTACCAAGCTACAGGATGAGAAACAAGTTTTGTATCACTAGTGTCCCGTTAAAAACCGAATAAAGACAACGTATTTACAGCATCGTCAGTATCGTTTCGTAGCGAATCATTAGAAAACAGCTCAGCTAGGGTTTCTTTGTCGAATAGCGAAGCAGAGAGGATCTGTAGGATTTCGTAAAGATTCCGCTTTAGCCCCAACCGTTTCTTTAAGATGGCAACAGTCAGATATGCACAGAGAGCTATGCAGATTTGCGTCTTGACTGCATTTGGCGAGCATCCCCAAAACGATTCGATCTTCAAGTGTTGCTTGATCCACTTGAAGAAGAGCTCGATCTGCCAGCGATGTTTGTAGAGGAGAGAGATCGAATATGCGGATACAACAAGATTGTTCGTGAGGAAGATGTAAACATGTCCAGTCTCCGCATCACGATATTTGATGCGACGGAGCGTGTCTGGATACTTCTTCTCCGTCTGCACTCCTGTGAGGAAAATGATCTGGTCACAAATGACTCCCATCGTTTTGTCGACGAGATTCGAGTATCTTCTCTCGAAGAGCATGTTGTGCTTTGCCCTGGTAACGAAGAATGCGCTTGCCTTGTGGATTGCGTACAGCCTCTCGAAGTCCAGATACCCTCTGTCCATCACATAGAATGCTCCAGATTCAAAAGAAATCAGGTCGAGAAAGTTCACATCGTTCACTTTTCCACTAGTCATGTCGAAAAACATCGGAATAGAGCCACGCATATCCAGAACCATGTGGAGTTTGACTGAGGCCTTTGTCGAGACATACGGGAAATCAGGAAAGAGCGAGAGACATAGTTCAATACTCGACGAATCGATGGCATAACAAGCGCCAGCAACATCTTCTGCAATTCCCGGCTCATCGATGTATAGCTTCCGTGCTTTCTCGATCAGTATCATGGCGAAATCACGATAGATTCGCCAGTCGCGTCTTTCATTGGCTTTCGCAAGCGTCGTCTTCGCGACGGCGCTTTGAAAGCCGAGGTGGTAAAGCTTCGATCTATGTGACGAGAGGCAGGCGACAATATCTCGAAGCGATTCTCGATATGCGAGTTGTCCGAATGCCATGGCAAGGAACTGATCACGGCAAGAGAAACTTTTTGCATACTGCTCACCTTGATACTTTTGCACACACGAATCAAAATCATGGCGCGGAAGCGCCTCCATGACTTGAGAGAAAACATATTTTCCGTAGTTCATAGTAATACTACAATATCATTTTCATCGTGGCCTAGACGAAAAAGGAAAACTGTTTTCACGTTTGACGTTTTCAGTTCAAATCGTGCGGAGACAAAACACTCAAAAATGGCTTCGAATAAAAGCCGTTTAGGAAATATATTTTTTTAACGGGACACTAGTGGTATATTAGTCACAAAATGTCCTCAGGATTTAAGAGGTGCAGGAATTACAAGTAATATCAATAACGCAAAAGGCCTCCGAGGGAGGCACTTTGCGAAACATTTATTTTGGAAAGTGCCCCTATTGGGTACTCACGACACAATCTTAGCATAATTAGGAGTAAATTCCAGCATTTGC
>CAILAO010000928.1 GCA_903832105.1 uncultured Pseudomonadota bacterium
CTCACAATACCGCGTCCGCTTTTAGTAACCAGTTGCCACTGATCATTATTGTTCAGAAGCATTCACGGTATATATGGAACATAGGTATTAATTTTTAGTAAGGCGCCTCTGTTTTAATTCTATTCTCCTTATTGAAATGGACATAACGATCAGGATTTTCAACATCATGGCCAGGTCAATTCCACGGCGCTGTTTATGCCTCACGCGACCGGGCCATCACTCAGACCTGACCCGACGCAAAAAATCACAGACTGCGACGGTTTGGAGGAGAGAGCGGCAGTTTTGGCCACTGCCCTCCCCGAAAAAACGATCCAAACTAGCCCGTGGTCGCCATCGCACCCTTGATCATTATGGAGGCTTTGTTGGCCGCCTCTTGTAATGACTTGGTTGAGAGATGACTATATCGTTGGGTCACGGCCGGACTGCTATGCCCGAGTATCTGTTGGACCATGAACAGGGTCTGACCGCTGTTCACCAGAAACGACGCGAACTGGTGTCTCAAGTCGTGTATGCGCAGATGTGGCAAACCCGCTTTCGTTCTCAATCTACCCCACACTTTCGATATCGTTGTGTAAGCCAATTCAGTCTGAAAGTTGATGAACACATGTTCATAACGATCTCTTGTGGTCAATTGATTAAGTACATCCAAAGCGCTGTCATTTAAAGGAACGGCGCGAACGCGCTTACTCTTACTATTAGAGGCTGGGATTTTCCAAACTCTATGTTGCTGATCTACCTGTGACCACTTCGCCTGTAAAGCTTCATTCAAACGACATCCTGTCGACAACAAATATAAAGCGATTTGACAGACCATCCTATTTTCATCTGTTTTCAAGACTGAAAGAAGACGTTCCAATTGCTCTTCAGAAAGCAGATTCTCCACTAGGTTATCCTCGTGGAAGAGCGGTATTCTTGAGGCTGGGTTGGTCTCCAACATATCCCAATCAATGGCCAAATTCAGACTGTGCTTGAGCAACTTAAGGTAATGATTCGAGGTTGCCGGCGCCAAGCCCTCATCGGACATTCTGGTATGGAAGGTTTGGATATGCTGACGAGTGATCTGGTTAAGCCTTAAATCTCCGAACTCCGCTTTCAAACGCAAGCGATTGAACCCGAGGTCTGTTTTCCAAGAGCGCTTACGTACCTTCACATAGGGCATATAGTGTTGCTCAAAGAACTCTGAGTAATTGAGCACCGCTCTTTTTGCTTTTTCCTCACCTCGAGGATCAGCTCCCAAATTGATCTCAGCCTTAAGTGTCTTCGCAGCCTTACGGGCCTCGACCAAAGTCATTTCATGCGTCTTGCTGATCTTCTGATGACACGTTTTACCTTTACTGTCTTTGTAGCGCAGGTAATAAGTGCCTTGCCCTGGACTACTTTTACGTACTTCGACATACAATCCCGGCAAATCTTTATCACAAATCTCGATACGGGCTTTACCTTCGGGGCAATGCAATTCATTATTGATGAACGGCTGGGTTATTTTAATGATGGGCATAAGATACTTTTCCTGTTAAATGAGTTAAAGATGGCGATTAACAACTGAGTCATCAATCGCCATAAATTTATTACTGACTATTTCAAGCGATACATGGTTGATTTAGATGTATTGGGTCCGCAATTAACCAAGGGCAAACGACCATCCTTAACAAGCTTTGAAATGTAAAGACCCTGCCCCCTGTGAGAGGCTGCGTAATGACGGTTCCAAAACTCTTTAGTACATATCATTTTCAACTTATACAACTTGCCAGGTATCATCATTGGAATTCTTTCTGAAACATGTAGACGCATCTCCTCATTAACCTTTTTTCTGTGTTCAGCCTTTGATATTTTCGAAGGCGCTTTCGCTGTCTTAATGACCACATGGAAATCCGGCGTTACATTCATCACAGCCTTTTTGATCTGTGGAACACGTATATTAATTGCGGTATTTGGCATATTTGACTCTCAATTTGTTGTTTGTCCGGTGGGGTGAAATAAATGACCCGCGCACGTTCTTAAAAAAGGTGGCGACCACATAGTGCAACCGCCACCGAATTGTTCTTTAAATAAGTTTTTCGTGACTCTCGCCGACCACACCCATCAATTGATAGTATTGATGATGCTTGTAAGACGTTTCAGCGGGCAAATAAGATACTTCAGTATCTTCAACCATTCTGACAAAAGCCTTAAAGGCCATCTTTGATTCCGATTCAGTCAAGCTCAACAAGTATTCTTGACCCAAAATATCTTCAATTTTGTGAAACTCATTGCTGTCCAACACCCAAAACCTTGCCTCAACATGCTCTATAATTTCAGCATACAAAGCACCAGTGATACGTGAGCCATCGAAAAGTGTTACGAATTTAATTTCATCTTTCATATTAGTTGCCTTAATTTTGATTAATAATGTTTATTCAGACCGGAAAAGAACCGGAGCCATCCCGTTCGATGACCCCGATCCATATAACCTTTTAAAAAGCTTCCCCACAGGCCTCCGAATTTGCCGCCACATCCGCAACGCCGCCACACGTCATGATTGGCGAGGCTTCCGGTGTTGCGGCAAGGGTGCTGTTTTGCGAGACCTCAGCCGCAACATTTTCATCGCCGCCACGTTGCGTTTCGAGTTGCGCTTGCTCCGCAACGTCCGAGCCCATGATTGGCGTAGCTTGTGAAGAGCCGTTGCGCTGTGGCGGCACAACCACCTCCGGCGACAGGTAACGCGCAAAGGCATCTTCAAATTGATCCAATGAGTAGCCTTTTGGCGTGTAACCATCTTTCATTCTTATGGTTTTAGGTTTTATTCCGTATTGCTTCAATAATTGAGAAATCTGCCTGGGCGACACCTCCCAACCTTTGTTGTAGGAGGCCCAAGGCTGGTCTTTACAAGCTACCAATTCACTAATTAAAGTTGCACTACTAATTTTATTTACCGCCTCATTTTCGAAAATTAATTGAATGCTTTGCAGTAGTTCCGTACCGATTGACACCGAAGAATCATTTGTAATGGACAGTTTCAATGCAGCTTCAGTTGCACGTTGAAGGTAATCAGAGCCCGCACAACCTGCGATCGCCAGCAGACTGTCCCAATTGTCCTGCGCCCTGTCACTCAGTTCACTGGGCAATAACGGACGTGACACCCTAACGGCTTCGCTATAGTCCACAGCAAATCGAGCAAGCTTGGCTTTGAGTTTGTCAAACAAGCCCTCTTCAGCATGTCGAAGGCGTTGGACAGATTCACTCGGCAACTTTCTGCGCATATTGAACACTATCGCCCTGCTCATGGTCGAATCGGGCAAATGTTTTTCCAATGAGATACCTGCGAGTGCTTTGGGACCGAACACGTTGAATCGCTTGGGTTCGTTGTTATCACCCACGATACGAATTACGAAAGCGCTGTTTCTGGTATGGCCTGCGTTTATCAAGACCTTCAGATCGTTATTGTCACGCATGAAAGTATCGACTTCATCCATCAGCAACGTGGGGCCGTACATTTCTGTGATACGGAACAAACCTGCCGTGGTAATGTTGGATGAAGGTAATGCTTTGTTTGACAAGAAACCTGTGATGTCCAATAACTGTGATTTTCCACAAGCCCGCTCCGGTGCGTTGATGATGGTCAGAGGAGCCACTTTCAACACATCAACCACCCACGTCATGGCTATCCACAATGACATGGCCAAGGCTTGCTCATCATCCAGCACCACAAAAGATTGAATGATTTTTGCCACTTCATTAAATAAATCGGCTGGATTGACCGGTTCTGAAAAGGGAGTAACATCAGGAAAAATCATTGAGCTCGGTGCAAAGACATCACCACGCGCGGTTTTAACTTCAGCATCCAAAGTTTTGACTTGCACGCCCAAGTCTTTTGCGACTTCCTTGCGTTTCAAATCATAATCGAGCGGCGAAAGAGAGGCCAAATCGACGACAGTTGTTTTTAAAGCGTCTTTTTTTGTCGAAGCGTCTGCATCATTGCTTGGATTTTGAGGGCTTGAATCTTTTTGAAAATGAATAACATTAATAGCTTCTGATGAAGATGCTGAGCTTGCATTTTTTGAAACAGACGGTTCTTTCAAAAGTGAACTTTCTATCAAATCGGTCATATTTTTTCTCCACATAACCTAGATTTAAACAATCACTTAAAAAGTGATGACATTTAGGAGATGCGAGAAGGACTTGATATTAGTGCATCTCCTATAAGAGATGCGTTACCGGTAACAACAGGCAGACTGGATTGTATATTTAATTGTTTACAATCAATGAGATAAATATTAGATATTTTTTATTTCGTGGAGGTTACCGGTAACCTTCAACCATTTTTATCAAGCCAGGCACCCGCTTCATCATCCTCATCATCAAACGATTTCGTTTCTGCGTAATCATCGTACCTAGTTTCTGCTTGGTAATTTTCCACATCCTGATAGCTGACATGCAC
>CAILAO010000929.1 GCA_903832105.1 uncultured Pseudomonadota bacterium
AAGATCACGATTAAGCCATAAGACAATGACGAAGACTAAGTCTAAGCGATAGAAGGCTTTTTACGCCAATTGAGTACACACCCTAGCCAGTCCAGACTGATCAAACCGGAATCAAATGTTTATCGATCAAGCTTTCCAAAAAGTCGGAGATATTGCTCTCAGAACTCGTTTGCTTTGGCTCGACAAGAATTAAATAGTCAGATTTCTTTTTGAAAAGCTCTGATATGAACTTGAAATGCCAATTGTGACCGGATTTAAGAAATGAAAATTTTCCGATAATAGTGGTTCCAAAAAGGGCCATATCTCCGAGGGCATCAAGAAGTTTATGCCTTACAAACTCATCTTTATATCTAAGCCCATTTTGATTAAGATACCCCGTATCTGTTACAACGACAGCGTTATCAAGAGAGCCGCCTAAAGCATAGCCAGCCGTCTTCATCGCTTCTACTTGCTTAATGTGGCAAAACGTTCTGGCAGCGCAAATGTCAAGAAAGCTGCTCTTTGCAAAGTTGAAATCTAGGTTTTGATGCCCAATAATACCAGGAAAATTTATGGCGTATTTGAACTGTAAACGATAAGAGGGTTCGACACGAACACATTGATCTTGGTCACCAACCTCAAAAGGTTTCTTCACTAAATAAAAACTCTTTCTACCATTTTGTTGTACCAAACCTGCTTTTTGGAAGGACTCTACGAAACAAGCGGCGCTACCATCAAGAATCGGAATTTCAGGGCCATGAACGAGGACCGTAACGTTATCAATTCCAAGTCCAAAAAAAGTAGCCATGAGATGTTCGATGGTAGAGATTTTTGAAGAGCCTCCGCCAAGAACCGTCGCAAGATGTGTTGAGGTTACGTTAGATGTTTGAGCCGCAAGAGGTTCAGAATCAATGACGTCACTGCGACGAAAAACGATGCCGTGGTTTTCTGGTGCGGGAAGAACCTCAATAGAGACTGGAAGACCAGTATGGAGGCCAACACCTGAGAACTTAACGGGTTCACCCAGCGTTTTTTGGTAAAGATCTAACAAAACGACTCCTCAATAAGCAAAGATCAAAAGAAACGGAGTACTGTTCTATAAGCAATTAGTATGCCTAACAATGAAATTCTTAGAAAGCAGACTAACGCACCGGAATGACGGGGTGATTTATGAATTAACGAAGCTGTTTTCGTAGAATTCACGGGAAAACTGTGTTGTTTTACACACAGATTCTTCGTGAGTGGTAGAAAAGACACAAAAGTATCAGGCATATACCTACTTGCTAGGACTCAACAAAGCTAGGCTATCTTAGCGAAAGCTGTTTGGAAAATTCGAAAATTCGCGAGCGAATAAAAGAACTATAATCTGACCACGAAGAAACATTCATCGTGTCCGGGTGTGAATCAAGTCCTGACAAAGCTCTTGAAATTGGAACTAGAGAGCTTCTTGATTGTTTTAAAACGGCGTACAGCTCCTCCGAAATGGAACCGCCCTGAGCACCAACGCCAGGCATTAACAACGGGTATGTTGCGAGGTTCTTTAAAAAGCTGCCTAAAATGGAAAGGCGTGTTGCGCCTATGACGAAACCAGTAGAATCTACAAGATTTGCTTTCGTTAAACATTCCACAAAATAGTTAAAAAGATACTCTGCTAACGATTGTGATGAGATGCGCAGACTCTGCAATTGCTCACCTGTTGGATTTGAACTAACTAACACAACGTAGATACCAAAGCCTTTTTGGAGCCAAGACTCAAGCGCGCTGATGACGTCGAAACCCATGTAGGGAATAATAGTTAACGCGTCTGCCCCAAAAATTTCAAATGCTGCGGTACCATACGCAGTCATAGTACTCGAAATATCGCATCTTTTCGCATCAAGAATCACTAGGAGATCATTTGCTTTGGCATAGGCGATTGATTCATGAAGAGACTCGAAACCGGCAGGACCAAACTGTTCAAAAAAAGCGCTTTGAAATTTGACCGTTGAACAGCAGCCTTTGGCTGCGTCGATATGGGCCTTTGAAAACCCAGTTAGAAAGTTTCTTGGTCCCTTCAATTTAATGATTGAATCCAAAAAAGGGAAAAGGTTTTTTGTGTGTGGATCAATACCGACGCATAGTGAATGACCAGTTTTGGAAATCTTGTCCTTCAATTTATTCTTAAAAGAGATCATTGTATCCTGGATGGAGAATGAGTGAACATGCTATCTTCGAGGCGTTTGACGGCGTCTTTAATCTGTTCACACAAAGATTTATCTTTTGACTTCCCGGCGAGATATCGCAACCAATATAATACGTCCTCCCATCTTTGTTTATGAAGGTTCAGGTTAATAAGACCTTCAATAGGTTCCAAGAAGGTTGGCCATAGCTTAGCTGCTTTTTGAAAGTTATCTTTTGCGGCTTCGTAGTCACCTAGATATTCATGCAAACTGGCGATTTTGTAGTGTAAGATAGATCGATCCAAGTCATTATCTAAGCTTATAAGCGAATCGCGAAGAACGCGGATACAGCCTTCCCAATTCGTGAGTCTTTCATAAGCATCGTACAAAATGGTTGAAGTATCGAGAGGGCTTTCTGTGCAGTATCGCTCGAGGAGCTCAATAGCCTCGTGCGGCATGTCCAATTGGTAAAGGTACACACCAGCCAATTCTTGAGCGACGCGAAACAGCTCCGTGGGGTGAGACGCGCTCTCCATCATGATTCTTAAGATCCGAATGACTTCTTGCCATTCGTTGTTCTGTGAAAAAATCAACTTGAAATATTTCAAGGCTTTTAAATTCTTGGGATCTATTGAAAGCAGCTTTTCGTTGACTTGATGAAGTAATGTTTCGTTGTGAGTCTTTTTTTCAAAAAGCATCGCGAGACGTTCTAAACACGCAATTCTGTCAGGTAGTTCTGCAAATACATCTACGACGGTCTGAAGTATCAGAGTTTCGGCGCGAAAGTCGTCGTGTTCGATAATTTGAAGCAGAATCTCTTGCTTGAATGATGTAAAAGAAACGCGAAGATTCTTAATTAACTTAGAACAAATTGCCGCAGCAGTAGAGACATTTTCAAGGTATCGAGCAGATACTTTTGCAAGCTTCACATAATCTGAAAGGGAAGAGCTATTTGAAGAGAGGATTGACTCCATAACACGGAAGTATGAATTCCAACATTCAAATCGCTCTAAAATCGCTAAATCTAATTCGCGCTCTTCTTTCTTCGGAAGAGATCCCTTTTTTATCTGCGCGACGAGATTTCGAACTTTTTCAAGTTCACTAATTTGTGAGGTTGAGTTCATACCGCAAGTCCGATAGATTTTAAGGTCGTCTTAAACCAGACAACAAAAGCTCGCAGGCGTTTTTGACCAACTTTTCGTAGTCAAATGCCTTTTCATCGAAAAGCCATTGCAAACTAAGGCCGTCCACCATCGCGATAATGAAAGAACTAAACTCCAGAGGATCGACTTTTTTAAAGACACCTTTATCCACGCCGTCTTTTATGACGACGGAACCGGTTTGTCTAAACTTTGCATAATGGCGAGATATTGTATCGCGGACTTCTTGTTTCTGATTGATTTGCGTCCAAAAATCCATGTTGACTTGATAGTATTCCCTTGTGCTTCTAACGACATCGAAACAAACATCGATGAAAATTTCCATTTTTCTAAATGGATCATCACTGGTTTCCATGTCTGAATGAAGAACTCTTTCAATATCCCCAGCAACCTTGTCCAATACGGACATCATCAGTTCGTCTTTATTCAGGAAATAATAGTGGATGATTCCTTTGCTAACACCGGCCGTTCTTGCGACGTCTTGCATCGAAAAATTGTGATAACCATATTTCGTAATACATTCCACGGTCGCGCGGACTATTTGATCTTTACGTTCAGATGCTACGTCCGTTTTCGACATTGATGAATCCCCCAAGTTTTTCTCAAACCTTGTTTGAATGATCGGCTGTTTAATACTCCAACTTATCGCATTAAAAAAAAGCACAATTTTACTCTGGTATCATATTAGCTTAGGTATCTGCAAGTTGCTAGTCCGCTTAGCGGAGGCGGGGTGTCTTTGTGTCAAAAAGTATTCAAATCTCATGCGACGGTGAGGCCAAGCACCCTAAAACCTGGAACCCAGTCTTAAGCCTGATTACAAATTTGCTTGCAGCCGCCTTTTCGTTGGTATTTGAGCCAATCGTTAAGGCGTTACCTTCAAGACCCTTCTCCAGCAGGAATCACGCTACTTTGATTGAGAAATTGAATGTTTTTATGCAGATATGCGAGAATTGCAAAAGGTGAGCGCCCTATGATAAAGTGTTTTTACTAAATGTTTAAAAATGTCGGAAAGTCCACCATACGGGAACAGGGCAAGGTTAATTTATGTTCGTGCTTGTAGTGGGTTACGTCTTTAAACCTCTAAGTTAATAACGTAGGGAGATGGTATGGGTAGAGTTGGTTTTGCAATGTTAATCACGATAAGTTGTTTTTTGCCCGATGTATTGCAGGCAGTCACGGTGCAGTCTTTTCGATGGACACATTATGGCCTGCGACCTTTAGGTATGGGCAATGCGTATGTCGCTGTAGCTGATGATTTTAATGCGCTTTTTTACAATCCAGCTGGTTTGGCGCGACTTAAGAGTTGGGATGGAGAGTTCTTGAATTTGAAGGCTGAAGTGTCAAGTACTACATTGAAGGCTATGAATGACATTTCGAAGTTCGCAAGCCAGTCTTCGGATAGCTCAAAACAGCTTCGCGGAGTGTTTGATTTTCTCGATGAACAAATTGGGAAGCAACATCATTTTGCACTTGGTCTCACACCGCACCTGATTTTCCCAAGTTTTGGGATTGGTGCAGGTCTTGAGATTGATACGACTATGGTCGTTCATCGTCAGATTGAGGTTTATCTTAATGCCGGACCTCAGCTCATTATGCCGATCGCGTATGCAATGAATTTTTTGGAGGACAGGCTAAGCTTTGGTGCCGGAGTTAAGTTAGTAGCAAAAGGCGGGATTGATAGAACTTTCAGCATTGATGATATCGAAGCCTTGGTAAAAAGTAGCGGTTCATCATCAACGTCATCCGCCTCTACCGCAACGCAACCAACTGCAGAGAAGCCTAAGTTGGCAAATTATGTCGAAGGTGGGGCGGGCGTTGGAATGGATATGGGGATCCTATTTACGCCTATTAAAGTCATGGAACCCACCTTTGGATTGAGTGTTATGGACGTTGGAGGAACGCCCTACCAGAAATTAAATGTCTCGGGTGAAGCGCTTAGCGCACCACACACTAGACTTCCTTCTGTAAATACCGGGGTCAGCGTAAAACCGTATCAAACTGAAAGAATGTATTTGATGTGTAGCGCTGATGCGCATGCGATCAATCAACCGGTTCATTTCTCTAAAAAATTTGGAATGGGGGTTGAGTGGGGTTACGGCAGCATCATTAAGTTGCAGACGGGGCTTTATCAAGGGAACCTTTCTGCGGGATTTCAATTTGATGTGGGATTGTTGAATCTAAGAGCAGTCACATACGCTGAAGAATTGGGCGTTACTGCGGGTGAAGATCCAGATCTTAGTGATCGTAGATATGCCGTTCAACTTAAGCTACTTATCTGAGTGGAGATTATTTATGATAAAGAAATGTTTACTTGCCGTGTCAATTGGCTGTTTGGGGTTTCTATTCACAGCAGAATTGTTTGGTCAAGAGAAGAACGATTTTTTGCATGATGAGTTGCTGGCTCAAAGCGAACAGCCCAGCCAACAACCTCCGGAACCAAAGAGCTTGGATGAGGTGACTCCAAAAGATTCCACGGAGCCGGTGCCAGCAGAAAAAGCAGAGCCCAAAAAGGACGACTCTGAAATTGCCCCACCAAAAGGACTAGGAGATCTTGCGCCTGAAAAGCCTTCCACAGAAAAAGAAGAACAAGTTGGGACCCCAACTGAATTTCGACCCCCTGAAAGCGCAATTAGTAAGTCACTAGTTGATAAACTATTTGTTTCCACCTCTGCATTCCGCATCTTGTCTGCCTCGGGATCTGATGGCAAGTGGCGAGCTGGCGGAGCTTCCGATGTCATGGCGGGTTATAAACTTCCGTGGTCTATCCCGGGTATGGCAGAGACTGTTCAGCTCTATGGAACTTTTCGGTATGCTCCCGTAGGAATTAGTATCACGTCGAGTGATTACTCTTATCGCGGCATGGCAATTGGTTACTATTTTGGAGCGCTTGGGTGCTACGAAATCAAATCAAATCTTTGCATTCTTGGCGGAGCAGAACTGGGATATATTGTCGTAAATCTAAATGATCTTGATTATTATGAGAAAAAGCCCTCCCTTGGAAATGGCGTTAATTTTGGACTTAATACGGGCGCAAATTGGAAAATCTTAAATAAAAAACTTGGCGTCGGCCCTCGTCTTTACTTGGCGTTTGGTCGGTTATCTACGGTGCAGATAGGCGGAGGAGCAAGTTTTGTGTTCTAAAAAGGCAATTGATTTTTGGAGGAAAGAATGGGACAGCTGATCACTTTCTTAGCTCTGATCGTTGGGGTTTATAGCTGGATTTGCGGTTGTGGCAGTGTTCTCGGGAAAAAAGAATCAACCCCTTCACCCGGTCTTTCCCCGGATCTCACGGCCATGATGTTTGATGATCCAAATAATGTTCCGGTCTGTGATGCGAGGTCAAAATCTCGTTTAATCTACATATAAAAGGCTATCAATCAGTTTTGATTTCAGGGCTGCATCCGGAGTTCGTGCAATCCAGCCATCGGCCAGCCGATTGAGTTCATCTTTGGAAATTTTTCGATCCT
>CAILAO010000930.1 GCA_903832105.1 uncultured Pseudomonadota bacterium
GATGCTCCCCCCCCAAAAAAAAATCTGGTAAGGAGTACCTAGCACTATCTATGGACACGCAAAAAAAGATTTATAAAACCTTTGAAATTTTTAGTATTAATCTATTTCTGAGATTTTGCGTTTAAACCTACAATTCATCAACAATTCAACTTGAAACAGCTAACGACGATTGATTCTATCTTGAAAAAACTTGATTTACCTTGAAAATAAATGATATTAAAAGACCGTAGCGTTGACGTTTACAAATATTTGGGAGCCGGGCTATGGCAAAAAAGAAATCAACCAAAGAGTCTCTTGTTAGCCTTTCTACGACGTTACCAGTGGAAGTGAAAGATTTGCTTGATCGTTACTGTCAAAGGAAAGGGATTAAAATCAACCATTTTTTGGAAACAGCCATTTTGGAAAAGCTTGAAGATGAAATGGATGCTGACTTGATCGATAGAAGGGAAATCGAAGAACTTATTGAGTGGAAAAGGCATGCGTAATGTACAGAATACTGTTTCAGAAATCCGCGCATAAGGAGTATTTAGAACTGCCTAGGGCTGTTCAAAAAAGAGTCGATGAAGCCTTCGAAATTCTTAGCATTAATCCTTTTTCTGAAATTTTACGTTTTAAAAAAATCAAGGGGAAAGAAAACCACTATCGCATACGATTAGGTGACTACCGCATTATTTACTCCCCGCAGCAGGACATTTTAATCGTTCGCGTGATAAGGATCGGGCATCGAAAAGATGTTTACAGGTTCTTTTAGTGTGTGTACTCAATTGGCCTGAAATCCTTCTAGCGCTTAGACTTAAGCTTTGTCGTGAATTAGCTGAAGATCTCGGCGAAAAAGCTAAAGTTTCAGAGAAAAGATCACGTTTATGCCTCAAGAGTAAGCAGAAGTCGATGTCTACGATTTTAAATTGAATACACACCCTTGGGATTTGGCTGCACTCTATCGAGATAAATCATGCCTCAAAATCTTTATCCCCGCCGGGCTGCTGACAAAACGATATAGCTCTCCGTTTGGTGTTACCACAAGATCTTGCTCATGCTCAGCGTAATCCTCTCTTCCAAACGTTCGGGATCTAAGAAATGTTCCCGATGAGTCGAAGATTTCGACGACTAATTTGTTTGAGGAAACAGTGTAGTGACCATCAGGAGTCTCGGCCTGTTCCGAGCGATTGAAGCAGACGTATATTTGATCTTTGGCGTCAGTACCGACAAATGCAGCGACATCGTATGGACCAGCGATAACAGTCTTACTGGGGGGCAGATTTTCTTTCGTGAGCGTCATTACAAATTGCCCATCGTCCGAGCGATGGACGTTCACGAAGCGGTTGGAGTCATTATAAAAGGGATATCCAGGAACAGGGGTGGTCTCGCCATTCTCGGAGAGGCGATAAAACCCCTTCAATCCTTCGACGAATTTCGCCCCGTCTTTTGTGGCGTGGAGGATTCGTGGTTCGTCATGTTCAAGCTTAATATCGATTTCAGAAACTTCGTTTCCAGATGTATCGTAACGAA
>CAILAO010000931.1 GCA_903832105.1 uncultured Pseudomonadota bacterium
AAGCTCTTCTCGCAACTGTCTAAGTTCGACTGCTGACTTTTCTTCCTCCTTAAATGAGTTGATCAAAGCAGACAGCTCTTGTCTTTTTGCAATCAACTCCGGATGATTTGGCTGAAGCTTAGACTGAAGCCTTTGGAATTCAGTTTCTAAGAGAACACGCCTCTGAACTCTTTGTTTATTCATATCGGCCACATCCCGCTCAATTCCCTGGACACGGCCAAGAAGCTCAGCTTCCTTTTGTTTAAGAGTCAACGATTTTTCTTTGTCTTTTCCAGGATCTTTTTCGCTAGCCGCATCCTTGTGCCCACCTAAAGCTGCCCGATTTCTAATTAAAGACTGCTTTAAAAAGTCAAGTTTAACGTCAATTTTTTGGAGGGCTGATTGGAGTTCCGTTTGAATAAAAAGCTCCATTGCTTGAGCAGCAAGGTTTTGTGCATCTTCAGGGGAGTTCATGTAGGTCGCAAGCTGCACGATTCCTGTACCAGGCTGGGTCATTGGGGCAAGGCGTTTTTTCAGCCAGTCTACAATAATTGATTTTTTGACAGCTTCAGAGGGTTGGGTGCTCGTAATAATACTCGTCAGAATCATCGTCATAAGGCTATCACTCATCGCCTTTTCGACTTGTGCAATTGAACCTAACTCATATAGAAAGTCGGGATTTGAAAAGTGCATCAAAAATGATGGTTCTATATTGCTTATGAGCTGATCAGAACGCCTTTCCTTACTTCCAAGATTGATTTTGCTTTGCTCATCAAATGTGACTGTGGCCCTCGAAGTGTAGGTGTTCTTAACAGTTAGGGATGCGGGTAATGCAACAGCAACAACCACGCCAAATACAAGAGCGGCAAACCACCACTGCCGTTTTAAAATTTTAGAGAAATATCCTCGATCGGGATACATCGCCTTGATTCTAATCTCTTGAGTCAAATTTTGTGCATCGGAGTTCTCACGCTTTGTCAGATCGCCATTTTTAAGCTCAGCAGCCATACGATTCCTTCTATTTGCCAATTGAATACAACAAGAAAAAATTTGTGTATAATGTTAAGTTTAAGTATATGATGTTCGTGACAATCTGTCGATAACCAAAAGGATTTTAACAGAAAACTCTCCTTTATGTGGCTGATGTTCATCGTCCTCGCCCTTCTTCTAACGTGCATCCTTTTTGCGTGGTTTTCTTTTATTGGTCTAATCCTAACCGCCGCTATTCTAAGCGCCCTTAAAACGCTGTGTGGGACGTTTAAGCGGAGAATTTTAGTTGAAGAAAATCCCGCGACCGCTAAGATGCCATTTTTTCTGTTTCTTATTCCCGCCCATAACGAAGCTGAAATTATCGAAAGGACCCTCCAGAGTGTCAAGGCTGTGGACTATCCCCGTGATAAATTTAAAATCATGGTCATCGCGGATAACTGTACCGACGAAACTTCTTCCATCGCCAGAAAAGAAGGGGCAGAGGTCTTTGAACGCTATGATCTAAGTAGAAAGAGCAAGGGATTTGCCCTACATGACACAATCAAAAAGGTTTTTAGTGAGGAACGGTTTCAAGAGATTGAAGCTCTCGTCATCATTGACGCTGACACACAGATTGAGCAAAATTTGCTTACATCGTTCAAAAAATACCTCCAAAAGGGACAAGACTGGCTCCAAGTTTATTATACAGTTTCTAACCCGGATGATTCCTGGCGGACCAAACTTATGACTTACGCCTTCGCACTCTTTAACGGCGTTTGGGAATTGGGGTGTTCTGCGACTGGTCTTGGCGCTGCACTGCGAGGCAACGGTATGTGTTTTTCAAAAGACGGTCTTTTACGTCGACCTTGGATTGCGTCAGGCCTCGCTGAAGACCTTGAGTTTTCTTGGCATCTTCGCCTAGCCCAAGAAAGGGTATACTTCTTACCAAACACGAGGGTTTTCGGAGAAATGACAAGTCAAAGCGCAGCTTCTAAATCTCAAAGACGCCGCTGGGAAGCCGGTCGAAAAGCCCTTCGATCCGAATTTCGGGGAAAGCTTATTCGTGCTCTTGATATCCCGCTTTGGAAACGAATTTTTTATTTTATAGACCTTCATTTTCCTTCTCTTTCAGAACTCACAATTCTCTTCTCATGCAACTTTGTTTTGATTTGTGTTCTTCTCCTATTTGAGGTGGCTCCCAAAAATCTCTCGTGGTTATTATTTTTCGCCCATTGTGGTTTTGCCTCTATTTTTGCAGCATATTTAGTAAGCCCATTTTTTATTATGCGACTCCCTTTACGATATGGAAGAATTATTTTGTCCGCTCCCTACTTCATCATTTGGAAGCTTGCAACTATGTTCGGTAAACATCCCGACCAATGGATAAGGACTGCTCGAGGAAATCAAACCAAAGAAAATCAGACTCAGCAAAATCAGAGAGAAAATCATTAAGGGACCAGCATGACTAAAGCAATAAAGCGCATTTTGGTTCTTTCCGCTAGGGCACGGTATTTCGTGAAAGGAACGCTATTCTGGGTTCTCGGAAAAGATTATGGCATTTGGTCCATCACGGGCCAAATCAAAGGGGCTGATCAAGGAGACGAATCAAAACTAAATGTGCTTTTTGTCGGACAATACCTCCGCGTAAGAGATGTTGTTGCGTCGATTTTCAGCGATCATCACGAGATAAGAAAACTTGCCGACTTTACACCTTGGAAAGGTCTGAATCGAAAAGATCTTTTTAAGAAATCTCCATGTGATCTTTTCATCCGAGAACTTCCACCCTGGAAGAGAACGCTAGATGACAGCGGTTCAGAGACGAATACTTTTCTAATCCAAAGCGAACTCGATACAATCCTTAAACTTCAGAATATTTCGTGTTTTGAAGCCTACCTGAAAGAACATATTGGGAAAAAGTGGCTCGGAAAAGTTAAAAAACATCTCCAGGAAGACCTCTCTTTTCGCGAGTCCAACAGTTGCGAAGATTTAAAGTTTTTTTATGAAAAACTTCTGCTCCCATCAGTTACAATTCGACATAAAAAGACCGCTTTTATTCCCCCTTTTGAGGATTTTCTCGCGAAGAGAGACAAGATGTCCCTCTTTTTTTTGGAAAGCCCCCCGAAATGCGGAGTTTCTTCTGGAGAAGAAGCCATCCCCTCTTCTGAAAAGGAAATTCTTGCGGGCTGTTTGATACTTCGCTCAACAGATGGGAAGAGTTGTCGTCTTTGGAAGAGCGGACTTTCAGAACATGTTGTGTGTGATGGTCATTTGAGGGAAATGGCAAACTTTTTGATGTATCTAAACGCAATTAAATATGCGATCGAAAGGAAATTTTCAGAGGTATCGGTCGGCCTGGTGGTACCAATTTTTAATGACGGCTTATTTTACTTTAAAACAAGATGGGGTTTTGTCCCTGTTTTATCTCCCGGATATCCTCTGTGTCAGTTTGAAATTTTAACAGACAAAGGTCGGAGCCTTTTAAACTATCGAGCTCTACTTCATATCAAAAAAGGCCGCCTGGCGGGTCTTGTCGGGGCCGCCGCAGTCACAAAGGCAGAACCCGATCTTGGGTCATTTCTGAATCGCTTCGTATACCCTGACTTGACAGATATTGATATAACGCCCGACCTATCAGGTCATCCTCTGGATGATGGCAATATTGAGCAACTTAATAAGTTGCTAGCGCCGTGCAAAGTTAAAAATGTTTCCTCATCTATTGACAAGGTTGACAGCGAAGGTTTTGGACAAAAAGTTTTCTCAGGTATTTCTAAGCTTGGTCTTTCTCTTTCGATTACCATGATCCTTGCACTCGCCCTAAAGCTTTACATGCCGCGCATTCTAGGCCCTGAAAAATTGGGAACATTTTACTTTGCCGAGTCGTTTGCAATGCTCTTTTTTTCACTTCTACCTTTGGGCCTTCCTGTATACATTTCAAAAGAAGTCCCGGGACGGCCAGAACATGCAAAGGAAATTTATCACACCTTGGTCGTGTTTGCCCTCTCTGCTTCGCTCCTGATTGGCGTTGTTTTAGCCGGAATCATGTCGATTAGGGACTACGACCTTCCAACCTTCGCAACAACGATGATTATGAGTGCTTACGTTGCTGTCTATATGTTTCAGCAAACCTTTTCCCGTCGAATGTTCCTCTCTTTAGGGCGCGACGGCCTCGTCGCTAGGACCGATATTGTTGTTAAAGTAGTTTTAGTCGCAACCGCTTTTAGTATTCTTTATT
>CAILAO010000932.1 GCA_903832105.1 uncultured Pseudomonadota bacterium
CGTTGTGATGAAATCGAGGCTTGGCTGAATCAACACCCGGAAGTGACAGAATATTCTATTTTAGATGATTCTACTGATCTTGGAAGATTAATCGACAAGGCTGTCATTACCGATGCCGAGACCGGTTTGACTTTGAAAAACGTAAAGGAGACTTTAGAAAAGTTGAAAGGAAAGTGAAATAATGAAAAAGTTGAGTTACGACAAAACCATTCTTGTGATTAGCTTTCAGGGTAAAGTATGTGGCTACCTCAGCAGCGACGAGAAGCAATATTACTTTCAATATGATCCTAAATATTTTAAATCAAAAAATGCCAAGCCTCTTTCGCCTGAGTTTCCATTACAAGCTGAGGCTTTCTGTCGTAGAGAACTGTTTCCGTTTTTTACCAAAATTGCCGATCAACTCGACGCTAAAGCGCTTAAAGAATCGCACTTTGATCGCCGAAGCGATTGGTCCACTCTCAGCACTCTGTGCAATTTAATGGAAGGAGACGTAATTCTTAACGTTAAACGGTGCAACTTGGAAAAAGAGTGTGGGTCAACTCCAAAAACGGATGAAGAAATTGAGAAGAATGTTAGAAGGGTTAAAAAGGAGCGAATCCGAACTTAAAAGGAGAACCGATATATGAGATTAGTCTGCTTTTCCGATACACACAATCAGCTCCCAAAGAACATTCCAGAGTGTGGGGACGTACTCATATTTGCCGGTGACTATGCGAGAAGCCGCGATGATTGCAATCTTCCTGAAAATGAGGCGATGAATCGTTTTTTGACTTTTGCGGATTGGTTCTCTGAGCTACCCCATAAATTTAAGTTGCTCGTGGCAGGCAATCATGACGATATACTTATTTATAATTATGACGTCCTGAAAGCTTATCCAAGTATTATTCACATGCGCAACTCAGGTGTCGATATTGAAGGATTTAAGTTTTGGGGATACGATGCGAATCAGGTTTACTACGGATCTGCACTAAACAAAATTCCGAAAGTAGTCGATGTATTAATCAGTCACGCTCCGCCCGAAATATACGGATTGAACTCCGGAACAGTCGGAGATCATTTGTTAGGAAAGAAACTTAAAAACATCGACACGCTTAAGGTTGTAATCAATGGTCATTTTCACAGCGGAGGTGGCGTTGTAAAAGAAGTCGATGGAATTAGATATTGCAATTGCGCGCTATCGGATGAAAATTATCAGCTTTGCCGATCGCCAATGATAATCGATCTTTGATTGGTCAAATAGTAAAGGGATTAGTAATGCCTAAAATATTTTACACTTCGGACCCTCACCTTAACCATGCCAAGATCGGCGAGCCTGATTATGAGCCCCGCCGTTTTGAGACTTTTGGCGGTCTTGATGGCATGAACGATGCTTTAATTTCGAATTGGAACGCCATCGTCTCACAGGAAGATACTGTAAGAGTCGTTGGCGATTTGGCTATGGGGTTGCACGAAAACATTCCTCCAGTGGTTCAAAGATTGAATGGCAAGGTCGAACTTATATCGGGTAATCATGATTTTCGTCCTAAATCAAAACGTAATATGTTATCGAAACTGGTTGCCGAGTTCGTGAGAGAAAAAGTCGTTGACCTTCCTGGAATTGGCCCAGTTCTTTTAAAACACACTCCCTCAGAAGAAAAGGCTATAGAATACGGAATTCAAATATGTGGTCATGTACATCATTGGTGGACCGAACGTTTTGTCGAGTCGAATGGGAAGTTTGGCATCATGGTAAACGTTGGAGTAGACGTAAGAAATTGGAAACCTGTGCCTGAAGAAAAATTGATCGAGATAGTGAACAGGGCAATCAAGCTTCAAAAATTGATGTCGGGGACAAAATTTTGGAAAGTAATTCAAAACAGAAGTGAGGGAGTGACCATTACACACGATAAGGAATCTGATGTTATTAAAATTAGGATGTTACCTCCGTACCCCACGCTTAAAAGTAAAATTGATGAAACGAGCGCTTGGCTGGCTACTAATTTGAAAAACGACGAAGTCGAATCATTCGAGATTTCAAATTGGAGTAAGCAATAATGCCTTTTTTGATTAGAATTCAAGCCAACACGGTTTTGAATTAGTTTCTAGTCCTCACTTTTTTGCGATAACCTTCTTACTCACGGTTGCACTAAGCCATAATTTAATGATCATAGCCCTTCTAGTTTAGAAAAATTTCCAGCACTTTTCATACGAAAAGTTAGTAAATACGAAGATGATGGAAATTTTTCTTAACCGGGCGAATTAAGCGTTATCTCAATAGTCGATTTATCCCATTTTCTGTAGACGTTTTAACGTACTATCTTCTCGCCACAAGGCTGGGAATGACTATGTCAAATGTATCGCTTTGGCATATTTCGACGTATCGACTCATCTTTTTAAGAAAACCACCGAAAAGATTGAGCAAAGATCGTAGGAGCTTTCATTATCACATCGCACATGACTCAACACTATGCCGCGGAGGGCAAGCTAATGAAGTTTAGAATTTTCAGCAGCATTTTAATCGTTGTTACCGCGTTCTTTCTATTTCAATGCAGGAAAGATTCGGATCAAAAGGGAAAAGAAGATTTATCGCCTCTCCCCGGACCTCCAGCGGCCGCAGGCCAACTCACGTTTACTATTGATTCCAGCATCGATCCGGCATCGGTGGAAGGTTATATCGTCGGGAAAAAAGATCTTCTTAAAGTTGAGCGAGCGGGAGGTGATCAATTCTTCATCAATAATGTTCCAGCAGGCACTCATGACGTAATTATAACGGCGGGAACAATCGTAGCAAACTTGCTTGACGCATCAAAAAAGGACAAAGGAGTCCGTCTAGGTAAAATTGAGTTCCTGAATGGAGTTCGCATCGATAAAAATAAAATCGAACTTCCCCCTCTTGGGTCATTTAGCGGCAAGGTGGAGTTGACTGACCAAACAGATCATGCCGGAATCGACATCTATATTCCGGGCACGGGATATATTGCAAAGTCGGACGTTGATGGATCATATTCAATAGCAGATGTGCCATCCGGGACACACAATCTCTTTTTTGAAAAAGACGGATACCATCGTGGGCAACTCGAAAGTCTTGTTATCAAAGCTGGTCAGGCTACAACGGTTGATACCTTGACGTTGGCCCTTTCCACCGGAGCGGAAGGATTCTTGATTATCGGAAACGGGGAAGAAATTTCCAGGTCCAAAACCGTCACTTTGACCATCGGGGCCACGGAGACCGCCGTTTTAATGAAAATCTCCGAAGATGAGAATTTTCAAGATGCTTCATGGGAACCGCTACGCACCTCGACCTCATATAACTTTGCCACCCAGGGTCCTAAGAAACTTTACGTCAAATTAGCCGACGCCAACGGGTTGGAAAGCTCGCCCTATGATGCTTCAATTACAATTGTCATGACGGCAAAGGCCATTGCTGTTCTTCCAAGTTATTTTAGTGAGGGGACTAAGGTTCTAACCGACCAGGGTAGCGTCCATTGTTGGGGTTGTGCTTTTGAAGGCACGGGTTTGGAAGGTGAGCTGCCGGACGGGAAAAAGTTTTCATTTACCCCTCTCGACGTAGTCGGTCTAGAGAACGGAGTCAAACAGATAGCAATTGATGACGGCGCAGGAGGCCTCGCTCTCATGACATCGGGAGAGGTGAAATGTTGGAGCAACTGGGTTGCAGGAAAAAAATACACCTCTCTGCAAACCGTTGCTACCTTCCCAACCAACGTGGAATCAATCGGAGGACCGAGCGGAATGAGTAGCGTTTGTGTATTACTTCAAGATGGGGGAGTAAAATGTGCCGGTAAAAATTCGAACGGCCAATTAGGCAACGGGACTACTATTGATTCCGATGTTCCCGTTGATGTTACAGGGCTTCAAAATGGTGTAACGGCTATTTCTTCTATTAGAGGAGAGCATGCCTGTGTAATTTTGGAGTCGGGCTCACTTAAATGTTGGGGATCCGGGAACGAAATTTGGGGCAGTTACTATGACGCTGATGGTAACGTTACACCTGATGTGCTCTCGCCGGTCGAAATAACGGGACTTGGTGGAAAAGTCACTGACGTAGCTACGGGAAACACTTCAAATTGCGTCATCGTTGAGGGTGGAGCTGTAAAATGCTGGGGCTATAACGACTTTGGCCAACTCGGTGATGGCACAACTACGGCGTCAGCGACCCCTCGTGATGTCGTAGGTCTTTCAAGTGGTGTTCAAAGTATTTCCGCGTCCGGAAGCCATACTTGCGTCGTAACCACGACGGGTGCCGCCAAATGTTGGGGCGTTAACACACATGGACAACTTGGTAATGGAAATACCGCCAATGCCTCAACGCCGCAAGACGTCTACGGCCTGCAGAGCGGAGTCGTATCAATATTCGCTGGACATGGCAACACCTGTGCTATCACGTCATCTGGAGGCGTGAGATGTTGGGGACAGAATGGGAGA
>CAILAO010000933.1 GCA_903832105.1 uncultured Pseudomonadota bacterium
AGAATCTATTTGTAAGGAAACTCATGCAATACGTCGCGCGAGATCGTTGATTACTTTTTCCGGAATCCCTTTCTCTGCAAAACAGAGTTCCATTGCTCAACGTGTGAAGCGTTTTGCTTGAAAAGGCTTTCAACATCACCTTCTATAGTAATTTTAGAGACCAAATCTCCTTGCTCAACCGCATTAACGATCTTCATATCATCGTCACTCATCACCTCGCCAAACACTGCATGATGATCATCAAGCCATGGCGTAGCCACGTGGGTGATAAAAAACTGACTTCCGTTAGTATTGGGACCTGCGTTGGCCATAGAAAGAATACCACCTTTATTATGCCTTAGCTCCTTTGCAAACTCGTCTTTAAAGTTGTATCCCGGGCCCCCTCTTCCAGTCCCTTCGGGACAGCCACCTTGGATCATAAAGGGAGGGCTTTTAATGACACGATGAAACTTCAGTCCATCGTAGAACCCACTAGTCGCAAGATTTACAAAATTAGTGACTGTGACAGGGACTTTATCTGCGAATAGTTTAATACGAATTGCGCCTCTACTGGTTTCCATAACAGCTACGAAAACGGATTTATCTTCGGACATAACGAATCCTTTCTTAATAGACTGGATCACGTATCATGCCCTTCTTTTCTAAAAGGCGCAACTATGATATGTTTCACCTCTATAAGCTATTAGCACGCCATCTGACTGGCTAAAAATTGGAGTAAAATCATGAAGAAAAAAGAGGACCTATACAAAAAAACAATCGATTTTCATGACGATGGCGAAATCTACGATGTCGTAAACAGCTCATTTGTAGAAGATGTTCCGTTTTGGAAGAAATGGTGTGAAAAAGCTGGGAAAAATGTTCTTGAGCTCTGTTCCGGCACTGGCCGCATCGGAATTCCTCTCATTAAGGCCGGTTTTAATTATACCGGGATTGACAATTCTAAGGACTTTTTAGATATCGCTAGAAAAAAGGCCGCAAAACTCGATCCGAACAAGTATTCCTGCCATTTTTTGCACGGCGACATGAGGTCGTTCAGTTTAAAGCAGAAGTTTGATTCAATTATTATCCCTTTCAATGCATTTCAGCATATGTTTACTTCGGATGATATCACGCGTTGCATGGGCCAAGTTAAAAAACACCTACGAAAAGGCGGACTCTTTATCGTGAATGTATTCAATCCCAAGCTCGAAAAGCTTATTCCAGATTACGAAAAAGAAAGAGATATCTATAAATTTCCGAAAAAGTTTTCGATCTTTGAAACTAGACGGTACGACAAAGCGTCGCAGATTATGTTTGCGGACTGGCATTATAAGTTTTACGGGCAAAGAAAAGATTTCACGAAAAACCTAATCATGCGGGTCTTTTATCCGCAGGAATTCAACTCATACTTTGAAGCAAACGGATTCCGCATTATCCATAAGTTTGGTGATTACAAAGGGAGACCTTTCGATTCATCGTCTTCCTGCCAAGTTGTCATAGCTACTAGATAGGCACGAAGCGCTCTATCTCTTATGAAATATCACAGTGCTCAACATTACGAATATAATTCTTTGTTGCTGCAGGAAGCGCCTTCCACAACTTGAGCGAGAAAAAGAATCCTAAAATCGCAAATGGAACTAAAAACGCCGGCCAGAAACGCCAGTTCCAACTCGTAAGGTAGCCGAGACTGATGGATTGTAGCCCGCTTCCCAGGTAAACAAATCCATCAACAATGCCTGAACATGTACCAGTCGCCTTACGCCCTCCGAAATCGGCTGCGGCAGTTCCGGACATTAGGCCATGAACCCCGATCACTGCAAAGGTCATGAGTACTGCAGAAGTGCCAATGATAATGGGAGAGGCGAATAGAAAAATAACCATAATAACGGTTAAAATAAACATCGAAAAATTCATAATTGCTGCTGGAGGACCACGCCGTGAATAAAACAGTTTGTCGGAAATATACCCTGCGGAAAAACTGCCGAAAATGCCGCTGAAGCATAAAAGAAGTCCCCAATGCTCGACAAAGAACGCAGTCCCCGGATCATTCAACTCTTTTGCAAAAATAAGATACCACTGCATGATCCCGTTGCGAAGAACGCCAGAGCAAAACTCAACGCAGGCAAGCATGATCATAATGGGACTTGTAAACACGCGTTTGAGAAGATCCATCACTGAAAACACTTTATCCATCTCGCCTGAAGAGGCATCGTGCGTATCGAATGCCTCAAAATTGGCTTCCTCCGGCGTATCCTTAATGCACAGATAATCAACAATCGCCCAAAAAACCAACAAAATTGCCGGTATTATAAACACAAACCACGTTGCATCCATCCCCGCTGCCCCAGGATTATCAAGACCAAAGACGGCGCGAATGATGCGCTGAGGAATTGATAGAGATCCTGTGGTAACTGCGACCTTTGTCGCATCAACAATCGCTTGCCCCCAGTCGAACGCAAAATAAACACCAAACGAAATGAGAGTGCCAAAAATTGCCCCGAAAATTCCACGCTCACGAACGTGGAACCAATATGCTTTCACTTTAATAATTGAAACTGCCCCGTAGCTTTGGAAATACATGTTGAGGGCGTATAGAATAGAGAAAGTGATCACAAGGTTAAACGACATTTTCCCTGTGAGAAAGAGATATGTCACGACACCCATTAAAGCGTTGGCTACAGCAGCGCCTAAGGCGCTAATGATGATACCTTTCTTACCACCGATCTTATCTACGAGTGGACCGTTTATCAGAAAGGAAAGTGCATAGGTGGTCGTCCCAGCCGCGAAAATAAGACCGAAATCTTCTTTTGTCATGAGCGACCCTAAGGCATTTTTCGACACGTTGAGATTATAGCGGCCCATATAGAGAAAAGCGTAAGTCATTCCAAGTGGAAACCAGTTAATAAACCTGCGAATTAAAAACCAAGCTCCATGTTTCATTGGATTATTTGAGAAATAGAGCCATATAACAACCGCAAGACACACACCAACAAGCATTAGATCCATTTAACATCTCCAAAGGTGCCAAAAACTGTTTAAAGTCCTCAGGTTTTTAATATAGGCGTAGATTCTAGGCAAGACAAAAAATCGAAAAATTGGGGACACGATTTTTTATGCGTCAAAAAAACATGTGTATATTAATTCGTTACATCACCCACAATAAATGGCGTACTAAGTCTCACGTTAGCTACGTCAAAATGATTACCAGCAATTTGTACAGTCGGCATTTCTAAGGTCGCAATCGGCCCCTGAGAATAGATAGTTTTTGGCGTTTTCACGCCAAAAACTAGGTAAACGGATCAGTTTTGCGCGGTTCTGAAAATCCATGTTCGAGGTCTGGGGGAGTCACGAGCTGCGCGCGCGCTGATTGAAACCGTAAGTGCGTAACGGAAGCTGATAGACGACAGCGTTACGGTATTGATGGTAAAGACATGTTTGACTTCTGGTCTGCTGATAGTCTGAAATCTATCTCAGTAAAAAAGAAAAAAGAGTATTAATCAGGAGCGCCCGAAATCTCAAACTTGCGGGTTTTTATAATACAGCAGAATATTTCCTTTAAAAGTAACTGGTTAAAATTTTTTCTTAACTTTTTACCAAATTCATCCGAAGGAAGGGATGGTCATTTCGTCAGAGGCATGAATGATCACAATCTGGAGGAACCATAGCCATGAAATGTCGTACCTACGCAGGATTTTTCACACTGTTCCTTTCTTTTATGTTCTTTGTTTCCAGCGTGAGTGGTTGTCAGGGAGAACAGTCTAAAAGAGCTAGCCGTGGTTCGAGTCATTCGGACGACGGAAATCTGGATCAGGAGTACGTCAAGATCCAGTTCAACATTGCTATTGAAGACACGACGATCAATCTTGATTTTGAGAACCTCACGTACAAACTGACATACTTAGCGTTAGGGAAGGAAGGTAAAATCAAATTCAAGGACTACGAATCACGTCTTAACATCAAACAGTTTCCTGCGGAGGTAGAAGGGGAGTTTCGATTTGAGGTTTATGAGAAAGGTATTTTGAAGTTGGTTGATATTAGAGAGGATTTTTTAGTTGCATCAGACGAAACAGAAATGGATGTCGTGTTGCAGGTTCCAGAAGAAGGCACAGAGCCTCCCGACGATGGACAGCAGCAGGAGCCTCCGGCGGGAAGACCTATTAAAGACATCCATCTCGTAATGCCTGACAAGTGGATTATCAATCAAGACGCTGTAAATGGCGACACAGTCATTCTTGGAATCATTCCTACCAACACAGCCGTTTATTTAACATTTTATGCGCGTGATATTACGGGCCTTGAAATAAAGAAAATTTTTGCTAATGGATCAACTGTCGTGAATGATGTGAAGACGGAGACTATTGGTCCATACGCGTGGCAGCTCCTAGAAACTTCGAAAGACTCGGTCTGTGTTGCATCTTTTCTAATGGAGTATAAAGGCAAATCATATTATGGCTACGCACGTTCTGCCGCTGGGAAAGACTCCCTCGATGCCGCGAAGCAGTTTTTAGGGGCATTGAAATAGTGAAGTGAGTGCGGTCAAGTGAACATCATTATAAGGTATGTATCATTCCTCAGATGCCGAAGATGCCGAGCGGAACCATCTCTATTATTCCGCGACTTTCAGCAACATTTTCACTAGGCAGAATTTGCCTAGTGAAGGTGTCGTGAGTGTCAAATGTTTCGTCGGCAGACAGGATCCTTAACACCTAGAGGTTTTTCTAACCACTAGATGATATTGAATACAACAGTGGTGAATAT
>CAILAO010000934.1 GCA_903832105.1 uncultured Pseudomonadota bacterium
AACCGAATCTTGGCTTGTCGCGTGTATCAATTCCGGCCATGGGTGCCATTAGGAATAAAACGAAGTTAGCAAATTTATGTCACTGGGATTAAGCGGTAACAGGCCTATTCCTTTGCCACGCAGAAGAGCGGGACAATGCCAAAACCATCCATGCGATAAAAAAAATGCACAAGATTATTTGAACGATATCGAAGGGCTTTATTCCAAAAAGAAACAAAAGATTGCTTGGGGCATTATCCATAAAGTGCCTCAGCAAGAAGGGAATGCTTTCAGCGCTCTGCAAAACATCAAACGGTATAGTGCGCGCATGTATGATTGCTGGATAAAAGACAAGGGCGACGGCGTAAAACTCCGTCGGTATCGAACGACGCGTTTTCTTCAACTGAAACAAGCCATAGAAAAGACTAGGACCGAGGGGTATTAGGAAAAGAATCGCTTCCAGCCGAATAGAGGCGATGATGGCAAGACTCAATATGACAAGGTGAAGCCGCACCTTTGATAGATCTTTCCAAAAATCCGAAAAAAACAATAGCAGCAAGAGCAGAAACAAAAGAAAGAGAGGGCTGACCCCAGCCGAGCAGATCGTCTGCGAAAAACTTGGAAACGCAAGCAAAGTGAACATCCAGGCGCCCTTGAGAGGAATGCTGAAGTTGTAGCGCTCTAAAAACAAAGCGCCAAAAAAGAAGATCAAAAATCCACAAATAGCGTTCACGAGAAAACCGTGATTGATGGAATAACCAAGGAGGCTGTGAACGAGACTAATTACGAAGGGGCCAAAGGTGCCCCGGACATTCAGCTTCCAAAAATCACAGTGAATGCTGTCCTCCGCTATCGATCCCCCTATGCAGAGTTTATTTGCATGATTTTCGAAGAAGGTCCTTGAAATACCGATAAAATCAATCTCGTCATATAAGACACGAAAATGAGGCTTAGCGAGAATAAATATTGCGGCAAGAGCGGCGGCAGACATGACACCATTTATTAAAAGGTCTCGGAGTGAAGGCTTTGGAGAGTGCGTTTGAATAAAGCGAATAGCGGCGGCCACAAACAAGATACCGACCACGCTAGAGAAATAGTAGCTATAATCTATATCCCACGTTGTAAGCGCGTTTGAGGAGAGCAGGAACGGCACTATGATAAGAATGATGTTGATTAAAAAAAGGTGACACACGAAACCCATAAACGCCTACAATTGCGATTTGAAAAGGTTACGTTGTGTGTCACTTTAGGTTCAGGTCGCATCTTGTTTTTTCGGCATTTCCAATCTTCCATGCTTCCTACCTTCTGTATTTCTGCCATTAACAATTTGAAATTAGCAGTTTTATGGTCTCGGACCTGCACCATGAGGTGCGGCAGTATTGGAGGTGATTTCAAGCATATTAAGAGTGACACTCATACTGTTTGCTTTATATACTTTTAGCCACTGATCTAAAGTGCTCGCCCAAACATTGATAGTGGGCGTTCCCATTTTACTCCAAAAATGAGCTATATCTCCGTCATCTTCAAGCCAGTAATTATTTGTAACATTTAAATTCAATGTTGTAGTAGCTCCTCCACCTGTTTGATTTGCATAAAATCCTCGGCAACCTTGTGTGCGGAAAGAGTTTGTAAAACAATTCATATCATTATCGTAATCCTCGAAATTTCGGGATTCTCGGTATCAATGTAAACTTCATCCAAATACGGCGAGCTTTCAAGCCCATTAAGGTCAGAATATTGCACATAAATTGATTTGAATCCATCAGAGTTAAATGTCCAAGAATAAGTACTTTTAACTTCTTCCCAAGACTTATTTAGAAAAGTTGGTTCATCTGAAATTTTCATAAGAGCCGCTTCTGAGTCGTAGGATAAATTAATCTGAATCGTGCGACTTCTTTTGATTTTTCTAGAATGTCCTTGAATCATCTCGTTGATGTCTTCCGAAATAGAAATACTTCCTTCAGGTCCGTTGGAAAGAGAAAGTGGTATTGAGCCTATATCGGTATCTTCTCCCGATATTACATTAACATTCGTGATAGTGATCGTTGCAAAACCGGTATGCTGCAACTTCATTGTATATGAACCCTCAGGAAGTCCACTTAACGAAAATTCCCCTGCGGAACCTGATTTTGCTATAAAAGAAGTGCCTGGCACATAGATATCAGATCCAGCAAAATCGAGGTTGTTTGGGTTTGAAAAAAAGGTGACTTTTCCAGAAACGGATCCGGTTTTTTAAAAAACTTGTTCACCAGTGTCTGTTTTCTCCCCTGATTTGACACAGAGGGCATTGCCTTTGAAAAGGCCGTTGCAGAAGTAGCTCCAACAAAGGCCTATTTAAAAAAAATTGGAGAATTAATCAAAGGTATTAGACCTTCAGTTTCTATCGATGCATACACAGGTTCTTATTCGGTTTCGCTTGGCATCGAAGGAAAAATAAACGAAATTGAATTCGAGTCCTTTATAGAAGAAGTTGGACGTTACCATAAACAAAAAAAGCACTTTTAATATTCGACGAGTTCCAGGACGTCTCCTTTGTTGAAGAAGCAGAGGCAAGAGTCAGAAACGTTTTGCAGAATTTGCCAGATGACTTACCTGTTGTTATTTTGGGATCAAAGAAGCATCTTTTGTCTAAAATATTTGGTGACCCATCTGCGCCACTTTCTGGCTGGGGTGTACACTGTGAAGTGTCTGCGATTTCGACAAAAGAATACCATTCTTATATTAACGAAAGATTTTCTCCACTAGGTCTTGAAATTTCTATCGAAGATACAAAATTCTTGCAGGATTTGGTTCAAAATATCCCTGAGTGTGTCAACATAGTTTGCGATAAGATTATGAGACAGTCTAATGGCCCAAATAATGTTACAAAAGAAAATATTATGTTTGCGTTCAAAAAAGTTGTTGATGAAAGAAGAGCCGTATTTGAAGAGCGAAATTCTCGTTTTACAGAAAAGGAAGAGACTTTTCTTACCGTTCTCGCAAAAATGGAGCCTGTAAAACAACCAAATGGAAAGTCTTTTTTACGTAGAGTCAACTTATCTCCCGGTGGAAATGGACCCATTATCAGTCGTCTCGAAAATGAAGCTATTATTTATAAGACAGTTGCCGGTTATGTCGTAAATGATCCGTTATACGCTGAATTTTTACGTATATATCGCTAATCAACGAGAAATTGTAGGCAATTCAAACGCTATTCCTAATTGTTTATAATTAGATTTTGCTGAAAAAAAGACTTTTTCAGCAAAATCTAGCTATCGGACCCCAATTGTAGGCAGAGATGACAGCCTTTGTTTGAAACGGTGTAGTAAAGCCGGTTTATTGGCCATCTAGTTGGCAGTAGCGTCTTATCCACGAAAAAAAGAATGCTGCAAAGGGGGATACCCTAACGCAAGACACACTCCGGCCCTCTTGCCGACACCGTTTGCTCATACTTCGAGCAAATTCTGGCTCTTCTCACATGGTAGTGGCAAAAACGACCTAACTTTATGAAAAAGTTGGGCAAAGGTAAAACCAACAGGTAAATTTAATTATCAACAAAAATTTACTGGAGGTGACCCGAT
>CAILAO010000935.1 GCA_903832105.1 uncultured Pseudomonadota bacterium
GCCCTTAAAAAAAAGTTTTCTGACGCTTCGATCACCGTCATAGAAAAAGAACATCACCTTGGCGAACATGCCAGCGGACGCAACAGTGGAGTGCTACACGCAGGTTTTTACTACAGCGCAAATAGCCTTAAAGCGAAGCTATGCAGACAGGGTAATAAGGCTCTTCAGGACTTTTGTACGGAAAGAAAAATCCCCGTCAATCGCACCGGAAAACTGGTCGTTACCAAGAACGAATCCGAACTTCCTACACTTCAGGAGCTATTTAAAAGGGGGCAAGCTAATGAAGTCTCCCTAAAACTCATTACAGAACAAGAAGCTAAAGAGATAGAGCCCAGGGTTTTGACCTGTCAAAAGGCTTTATGGTCTCCGACCACGGCAACCGTTGATCCTTCGCAAGTTTTAGAAGCTTTAAAGACAGATCTTGAAGAGCAAAATATTAAAATTTTACTGGGAACCCGATATTGTTCACACACTGACACAAAAGTAATGACCTCGACTCAAAACCTCTCAGCACAATATGTCGTCAACGCCGCAGGGCTTTATGCCGATAAAATCGCACGTGATTTTGGTTTTGGTCAAGATTACCGGATTTTACCTTTTAAAGGTCTCTATCTTTATTCCAGCGAAACGCCCGGGTCTTTGAAAACAAATATCTACCCAGTGCCCTTTCTCAAAAATCCCTTTCTCGGCGTCCATTTTACTGTCACTGTTGACGGTCATGTCAAAATAGGTCCCACAGCTATCCCAGCTCTTTGGAAAGAACAATATTCATTCTCTCATCGTTTTAATCTTTTTGAAGCATTAGATGTCTGCTGGCGCGAACTTGCTCTATTATTCAAGTCCGATTTTGCATTTAAAGAGCTTGCTTGGGATGAAATAAAAAAACATTCAAAAAGACGACTCGTTCAAGACGCTTCCAGGCTCGCAACCAACGTCTCATTAGAACACTATCGTAAATGGGGTAAACCGGGGATTAGGGCACAACTCGTTCATCAGAAGACAAAAAAACTTGAACAGGATTTTATTCTCGAAGGTGACAAAAAATCATTTCATATTCTTAACGCCGTGTCTCCTGCGTTTACCTGTGCACTTCCCTTTGGAGAGTTTGTAGCCGAAAAAATCGACAGCCTAATAAGTTAGATAGTTTTCTCGTTCAAGGGGTGTGCGTCTCCTCGAATCTCATCAACATCCTGATGGTAAACGGTTCTTCTTACCGTTTCTAAGAACTGCCAAACGAGACCCAACTTTTGAGAAAGTCGCTCGATATTTTGAACATCTTCTATCATGACCTTTTCGATCACGATTTTGCACTTCTTCAAGTCCGTGGTATCAATATCAGCATGCTGCTTAATAAATCCTTCCAAACTCGTTAAGTTATCGCACAGGGTCCCAACAATTCCCTCACCCAGAGTATCGACTGAAACGCGAATATCGCTTACGCGCTTAAGCACTTCCTGTCCCTCAAGGATTTCTTTAATGGCGCCCTTAACCTCTTCAATTTTTTTACTAAATAAAAGATTTGTTGATCGCAATCTTTGCGACAATAAATGAGCAAGACCCCGATAAAAAGAGCTGGCATGTAGCTCACTGCTTAAAATATATTTTTCAAATATTTCACGTGGACACTTAACGAGCTTTGCTCCCTGAGAACCAGATCTGAGACTTGCGCTCGCCTTAGGTTCTTTTTCAATGAGAGACATTTCACCGACTGATGCACCGGGACCTAGCACCGTGATTATCTCGTTAAAGTTTTCTGTACATACTTCGACTGAGCCATCTAATACAAGAAAAAGTCCTGGCATTATGGTTCCGAATTTTACAAGAGGTTTATTTGATTCAAGAACTCCAATTTCACAGTGCCGACTCATCTCATTTAAAACTTCAATTGGCAAAAATTTAAAAATCGGGATTTCCGCGATAGCAACATGATATTTCATTCACGTACCCTCACAAGTAGACAGACTTGTTTTGCAGGTTCCTCTCGCTTCGATTGATTTAACCGAAATTTTGCATTTAAGATCCCGGTTAAACTTTAGGAAGACCTAACGAGATGATAGCAAAATCGACCTATTGATTGCAAATAATGCCGGCCCGCATAACCACCCATGGAGATTCGTTGCAATTCGAAGGTACTTCGGCTGTTTCCATTAATACCAGCCTTGGTAGTCACGGCATTGGTAAACCCAGCAGCACGGACGACTGCTAAAGTGTCGTGATTGTAATGTCCATAAGGATACGCAAAACTTTCAATCTTTACACCGAGTTCCTTTTCGAGCGTTTGTTTTGATGTAACGATCGTATTTTTTTGAATTTCTTTCGGATAGCGATCTAAATGGACGTGGTCGTGAGTATGACCGCCAATCTCCCAACCTTCGTCTCGAAGTCTTTTTAATTGGTCCCAGGACAATATATCCGATGGAAGTTTATCTCCTGATTCTCTCCAAACGATTTTATGTCCTCCGATGGCACCAGTTACAACATAAACTGTAGCGGGAACATTCATAGTCCTGAGGACAGGAAATCCCTTTCTAAAATTATCCAAATACCCATCATCAAAGGTCAGACACGCTATATCTTCACCAGGACGCTTCAAAGCATCTGTTACTGTTGAAAACCGATAACCACAACGCTTCAAAAACCTAATATGAAACCTGAGAAGCTCGGGCGTTATAAACATACTACGATAACGAGCATCTTTATGCGGAGAATCGACGCGATGATAATTGACAATTAAAAGCTGGGACATACTAATATTTCTGATCCAAAACGAATAGCAAAGGACCTCATAGCATAGTTTGAATTTGCATCTATGTCAAAAAA
>CAILAO010000936.1 GCA_903832105.1 uncultured Pseudomonadota bacterium
AAGCATCGTCCTCAACATCACGCACCCGCAGCAATCTAGTCCCTGAGCGTCTACGAAAATAAATGTATATTATTAAACGGTTATATAGAATACAGCGTGAGAGTCAAAGCTAAAGTTTTTAGAATGAGATCACGCTAAAGTTATAAGTCGTAGCGCTAAGGCATTGGATTATTAGAAATTTCATATATTTTCGACTGTGAAGAGTCGGATGAATTAAGTCTTAAAAGCCGGACTTCAGTATCCCCGGAAAAACTCGACACGTAAACTAGTGAGAGCAAGTCTGTGGTGCCAAGAGAATTCAATACGGCATGATTCACAGTATAATCAGGCAGAAGCTCTTTTTCTGTTCCTTCTTGATCAGTGAATGTTGTTAAACATGGGTCATTGATAGTCCAATCCCACTCTTTTGTATCATTGTCTTGACGAGGGACAAAATCTTCGAGAGACGAAAGGCCATTTTTCCCCACAGTCATGACGGAAATAAAAGAGCGAGAATCCCCACACTCTATAATCTGTTTGGAAGTTAAAGAAGTGATGGAGTTTTCGAAATTTCCAGAGACGGATGACACGTCAAAACCTCTAATAGAACCCGGATCTATTGTTACTAACTGATCAGGAGCGGCAAGAGGAATTAAAACAGGCTCGCTTTTCACTGCAATTTTGTTTTTTTCTTCTTTTGCAACTGTTAGAAGACTGCCGTAGGGAGAGGTCTTTCTGGCAGCTATAAATTGACTCGATCCAACAAAAAGAAGCTCGTTTTTTTGTAGGTAGTCCCCTTCGAACAAAGGTTCTTTCGATGTCGATGACAGATCAGAAAAGGACTTAAATTCTCTTTTAAAAAACTGAGAAATTGAGGTTTCTTGATTCCTATAGGTACTTAGTAGAAGATAATCTTCTTTTGTAGAATCGGAGGACCACAAAGGTTTCTCCTCATGGTCATCATCAGAAGAAACAGTAATCAGACTGTCCTGAGAAAAGGTCGGATTAGCCAAATCTGGCATTTCACCTGAAAAGATTTGAGTGCAGGAACACGAGGCCTTTTTTACAGAGAAGGCAAAAAGTTTCGAATCATTGCTGAACGAGAAAAAAATCTCCGAGAAGGTATCCTCAAACAAAAGAGCAGGGCTCTTCACCCCTTCATAGTCAAGGAGATAGATCCTGTTGACAGAACCATTGCTTGCTTCAAAAACAACCCAGTTGCCGTCGGGAGAGATATTGGTGTATGTCTCGCTGCTATAACCAGAAGCTTCATCAGAGGGAGAAACCTGTTTGGGCTTTCTCTTTTCCTCGTCGGTCTCGTTATCAAGCGTGTCAAGATCAACTCTAAACGCCTTAAGGTTTGAAAGAGAAGAATCATCGTTGGATGCATTGCGACCTGAAATGAAGACAACTTTTTTTCCGTCAGCACTTAGAGCAGGTTTGTTGTCGTAATAGCTAAGAGGTGAAAATTTAATGTCTTTTCCAGATCTTGGAACAGGCTCCTTTTTGTTTGTTCCGGATCCGCCAGTTCCACAAGAAAGAATAAGCATGGTTCCTAGAAAGGCTGATCCAATCCAACATATAGTTAATAAAAAACAATGTCTTAAGAGAATTAGACGCTTTTCCAAAGAGTATAAGTGAGTTATCTGTTTCATTTTAGTCTTTCGCCCACAAAAGAATTTTGATTAAGTGACATGGGTTTTTACTCCTACATTAGACGAAGTTAAAAACATGGCTAGAGAAGAATACAATTACAAAGATTTTTCAACCTCTTTTAGCTCTATCCTTCATAAGGGCTATGGAAATCTTCCAAAGATAGCCGCCTGTTATGGAAAATCAGAGGTTTTGCTTTGGAGTGTTATTCAAAAGCTTGAAAAAGAGTGTTTGCAGAAGAGGGAGGCGACCGTCACTTTTTGTGATGGCGCCCAACTTGATTTGGACAGAATGCATTGTCAGAGAAGTTTTTTTGAAAAGGAATCGGTCCTTTTTGTTCGTCACTGTGAGAAAAAACCGGATTTTTGGCGTCTTTTGCAGGAATTATCCTGTAAATCGGGAATGGACAAGAAAATCTTTTTTTTCTTTTTAGACTCAAAACTTCCGGTAAAAGTAGAGACGGAGTTAAAAAAGCTCAACACGTTTTTTCTAAAATGCGTCGAACCGAAACCATGGGAGATGTCGTTATACATCAACGAAAAGTTGAAAGAATATATGTTGGAGGCGGATTCCAACGCGGTATCTTTATTGTGTGAAACACTAGGGTCTAATTTAGCCACAGTTGATAATGAAATTCAAAAGCTTTCGCTTATTTTTTCCGATCAAGGGAAGTTGATAAGGAGGGTACTTTCTAGAGAAGAAATATTGTCGCATGTAGGCTTCATCAGAGAAGACAGCGTTTTCCAGTTAGATTCTTTCTTATTAGAAAAAAAGCTCGGCTTTGCTAGTGGTTTGATTGCTGATCTACTGCGGAGAGGAGAAAGCGCAACTGCAATTCTCGGTGTAGTAGCGCGGCATTGCCGAATTGCCATGAAAATAGCAGCATTTAAAAAAACAGGTTTGGATTTATCTGCTTCTGCCACGACTAAGTCATTGCCTGCTGGAATCGCAAGAAAGTACTTGCAATATGCTGATACGACAAGCATAAAAAAAATCACGGCAGTTTTAAAAGAATGTCAAAAGGCAGATTTACTGCTAAAATCCTCTAAAATTCCACCGGAAATTATTCTTAATCATGTCGTTCAACTGTTTTCACATGCGCAGGCGAAGTGAGATATTTGTTTTAATTTCAGGATTCTCTAGGTAGAATTGAAACCAAATGTCCCAACATGTAGCCTATTCAGGAGAAGCGAATGATGTGCGATAAAGCCCGCTTTTTGTTTATTATTGTGTTCTTTTCTTTGCTCAATGGTAATGGTCTATCTCAGGCTTTTGAAAGCACAGCCAGCAGCGAAACTCCCTCGATCCAGATGGAACCTGCTCGTATGATCAGTCTTTCTTTATT
>CAILAO010000937.1 GCA_903832105.1 uncultured Pseudomonadota bacterium
CATACGAGATGCGCGAGAGTGACTGGAGTTCAGACGTGTGCTCTTCCGATCTTTTGGAGTTGGTACTGGTATCTTATTTTTGACTGCCCCATATCCTACTTTGACAGTTCCCTTCACTACTTTATTTTCCAAAGTTATTGAAATATTGGCCATTATTATCAGTGCCTTTTTGGGACTCCAAACTGCCCTTGATTTGAAATATAATTCAGCATCCAACGTCGCTCTCAAGGAAGAAACCAACAGGGTCTTCGATGGTCGAGTCATTGAGGAGGGGTCTACCGACGCACCACTAATTAAACCATTTTCCATGTTGGCCACCGAGGAGTGAAAATGACACCTAAAGATATCATAATAAAAATTCTAAATTGTTTTGAAAATGACAATTGTTCCCCGCTTACGAATTATACGTCCATTTACATTTATCGCGACGGGACCGATAATAAAAAACAAATTACCCTAGGAAGGGGATTCACTTCGATGGGAGGATCTCTCTGGGAGGTCTTTAAAAAATACAAAGACTTGTCTTCGGTTAAAACCACCGCGGATAAGCTTTTGTCTTATGAATCCCAAAAAAACTCAGAATCATTGGCGGGAGATAAAGAATTTTTAAAATTGATTTTGGAAACTTCGAAAACTGATGAAAATTTTAGAAAGGCTCAAGATGTCATTTATGATGAACTTTATTGGTCCAAAGGTCAAGACTGGTTCGATCGCAATGGATTTACTTTACCTTTGAGTATGGCCGTCGTCCAAGATTCTTTTTTACAGAGCGGAAGCATTCCTAATTTTTTAAGGAGCCGCTTTGACGAAATGGTTCCTAAAAATGGAGGATCTGAACAAAAATGGATGAGCCAATATATTGATGTTCGCCATAATTGGCTGGCACACCATTCCCGGACGATTCTTAATAATACTGTATACCGGACTGATTTTTTTAAGACGGAGATGAAAAAAAATAATTGGAATTTGGATAAATTTCCCCTCTGTCCTAATGGGACCACCATCAATAAATAATACATGAGTAAATTCAATAAACTTTTTAATGATTATATTTGGCTTTTGTCTGAAGATGCCGAAGATAGTTTTGCTGGAAATACTGCATATGATAAAATTACCGGCATTTTAAATTATTTTAAAGTTAATGGTCTTTTGCCTGTTTCTGTGGATGGCATCGATGCCAGAGGCGATTTCATAAAAAGGGATGAAGTAACCAACTCGTTCTTTTTCGATTGTAAAGAACCATCTCCTTCGTCCACAAAAACCTTTGTGGTGAGAGTATATGAAGACGGAAAAACTGAAATTTTGGACCGGGCTTCGAAAGAGATTAAAGATTTTTCGACCTATCATGATGAAGAGATCAAACAAGCGCTCTTTGATTTTATTACTCATAAAGATAAGAGTAATGATCTTCCGACTGAAATTGCCGGCCCTGTCGGATCGGAACTACCAGGCATGCAGGGCGAAGAGGGGGTAGAACCCAAAAAAGTCAACTCTATTCCTCCGTTTTAATTACCATAGAGCTCGTCCAAAATTTCTTGGTATTTCGTTTCCAAGATAGTCTCAGAAATTTCGTCTATGATGTTTTCTACCTGGTCCGCTGTTACTCCCTTATTGAAGAGAGTCTCTAGTAATCCCTCTAGAGACTCCGCAACAATTTCTGATACCTCATCCGGAGTTAAACTAATAGCAGTTTTTTTCATCTCCTATTTAGGGTAACTCGGGTATTTTTATTTACAACATCCACAACGATCGATGATAAGAAATGCGTCGGCCCAATCATCTGGTTGTTCGTACACCCTTACCCGACTTGCCTGTACCCTTCCATTAGTCGCTTCGTTTACTGC
>CAILAO010000938.1 GCA_903832105.1 uncultured Pseudomonadota bacterium
ATAGTTTTTGGCGTGAAAACGCCAAAAACTATCTATTTATCGAACGACTCTTCCACTACTTCTTGAACATTTAGTGTAATTAAAAGATTTTCAGCCATTCCGCTCATGCTGCCAAGCTTCATGACGAGCCGTTCTAGGGGATTTTTAAGGGGACCATAAGCTAGCGCGTTGGTTTTTTGAAACTCGCTATACGGGATGGTCTCAAACCACCCCGTTCCATAACTTCCCAGGCGGCGCACACCCACCGGCCCCCCCGAATTTGCATAAAGAAGACGCTCAGAAACTTGATCGTGTCCAATCACAACCACCCAGTGAAGTCCCCTTGTCATAGTTTCTACGAGCGCGATCACAGGGAGTCCTTCATCGACTGATTGAAAGATCGTATTAAGTCTTGTATTAAAATCAGGGATTTGTTGATAGGTGGCTGAAATTTTTTGCGGTTCCAGAAATTTATTTAAAGCATACGTCATCGCAACCGGAGTCAGTCCAATCTGGTCTCCAAAAATTCTTGTACCGATAATATTATTTTTTCGCATTAAAGTGGTGAGCTGCTCTTCATTAAGAAGTTTTCCAGTGAGATACCAAATAACCATCCTTACGGCGGCTGGACCGCACCCATTTTTTGATTGAGGTAAAGTTTTAAAGTCGCGAAGGAACTTAAATCCCTCGTAAAATGAAGGTTCCTCAGCCGTTTGCGTCTGGACTGGGGTTGGTTTTGCCTGGTCTGTATTTTTACCCTGCTCGTCAGTTTTTCCCTCTGCTTTTTGTAGTAAGTCGGGGGCTATTTGGTCTTTTTTAGCCTTGATCGAAGATGTTTTCTTCTTGCTTGCTTTTTTCTTGGGAGATTTTCCTTTCAAGAGCTTCACACCAGCTTTCTTTGAGGCGACTACTTTTGCGGCCGCGAACTCTGTAACTCCTGATCTTAAAACAGCTATTTCGATCGCAAAAGCGAACACTGCTAAGGCAAGTGTCAAAAAGATAGACATTTTCACTGTTGGCATCATGAAACCCAACCCCACGAAGACGCGCGAAAGAATCAGCTAAGGACTATGAGAAACAGCGGGTTATCGCCTGCCCACTGCCTTCTCCCATGTTCCATTTTTCAATATCTGTGCCATTGACGGTCTATCGAGAATCGATTAACGTCAGTCTCAGGCGGTTCGGGTTCGATGATTTTACAGCAGCAAAAATTTGTCCCCTCTCCTTCGCAAAGACCTCATCCCGTGTGCTTTTGGGGCATGAAGATCGCTGCAGGAGATAAGTTTGAAATCATACGAGATGGCGCCATCGTTGTAGAGAGCGAAAATATCGTTGCCATCGGTTCAAGCGATTCGATTTTAAAGAAAAATGCCAAGGCCGAGCGTATTGACGCAAGAGGTTTCATTGCGATACCGGGGCTGATCAATGCCCACACCCATGCTCCAATGGGATTTTTCCGAGGGCTGGGACACGGTCTTGACAATATGATCGAAACCTTCTTGTTTCCTGCCGAGAGATTTTTGACGCCTGATTTGATTGAGCCTTTATCATATTCGTACATCTGCAGCGGACTTAGATCCGGAGTGACATGCTTTGCAGATCATTACTATTTTAGTCGAGGAGTCGCTCGCGCGTTAGATCGATTTGGTGTTAGGGGTGTCGTAGGCGAAACCGTCGCCGACTTAGGGGGCGCTTTCCCTTCGGACGGAGCTTGGAGAAACGCACAAAACCTGATCGAACACTGGGATTTTAGTAGCCGCATCATACCTGCAATTGCACCACACGCGGCTGATACCGTGTCTTTAGGCCTACTGAAGGAAATGGCCCAATACTCAAAAAAACATCAAATTCCGCTTCATATGCATCTTTCGCAAACCCATGGCGAAAGAACTCGCGTCATGAAGCGAGAGAAAATTTCTCCCGTAGCTTTTGCCAAAAAAGCGGGAGCCCTCACACCACAAAGCCTCCTTGTACATCTCGTTTCGGCGGATGAGACTGATATAAAAATCCTTCGTGATTCGGGTGGAACCGCTGTCATCTGCCCAACCTCACAAGTTATTTATGAAGAGTTGGCACCGATACCATTTTTCTTCCACTACGATGTCCCGATCGCGATAGCGACCGACTGCGCCGCTTCGAACGATTCAAGCGATATATTCTCTGAACTGAAAGTCAGCGCTGTTCTTTTTAGAGACCGCCTTCATCACATTCCAGGAAAGGGGAAGAAAAGGTCTCCAGAAAAAGTTGAACAGTTTATTTCACCGGAACATCTTCTGAAGATGACGACGCTTTACCCGGCAAAAGCGCTCGGGCTACGTCAACGCATTGGTTCTCTCGCTTGTGGGAAGGCTGCCGATATTGTCTTTATTAAAGACGACATCACACTCGAACCAAGCGAACGTCTCCTTACAAATCTCGTCTATTCCGCCTCATCAGCGCACGTGCAACACGTCATGGTGGAAGGAAAGTGGGTGTTGTGGAATCGAGAACCGACGTTTATCGACGCAAATGAAATGACCCAAGGTTATGAAAACGCCGTTGATGAAATTAAAAAGCGCGTTAGAAAACGAAAAAGATAAAAGCTCACTTAGG
>CAILAO010000939.1 GCA_903832105.1 uncultured Pseudomonadota bacterium
AGCCCACGGCCGCTTGGTCGTGGCGACTAATCGAGGCTGAAATCCCACCATAGTAGAAACGCATCCGTAGAGTTAAATAAAGGAAGGTTTCTCGCCTTTTGTTAGGGACTTCCAGGAATATAGATCAGAGTTTGAAATAGGGGCGGATGTGGCCACATATACCATGATGCCTATTTAAGAGTCACCTTTTTTAAGAAAGAACCTATCTAAGAACTTCAGCTTTGACAGAGTTTCGAGGGGAACACCACAATGTGTTAAAACACTTCTCCGGAAAAAACCTGAAGAGCTTTGAGATAGGGAAGCCTATTTCGATTTTGCGGCATCAAACGAATAAGAGCTGAAAGATCGGACCACGATGTCAGCTTTTGAGTTAACATTCCGGAATAAGATCCCACGTAAGATCCCAGATAGAGAACCGCATCCTCTCCATCAGGAAGCTTGAGAGAAAAGGCCAGGTCTTGCCTGATTTCAAACTTCGAAAGATTAAGTTCAAGCTGCTGCTCTTTTGAAAATCTCGCCAAACGTTCCATCAATTGTTCATTAATCGAGACCAACGGCTTAGCATCGAGTGCGAGTCCGGGGATTTCGCCGCTTTCTGAGGGAAATCGCAAGACACAGGCTTCGTCCGAAAAGGCCACGAGGATATAAGCTTTTTTTGTAGGGCAATGGATGTGAATCATGGGATCTCGTCTATTTTTGCGACGCGAGTTTTTTTAAGACACCCTCGGCCATCAGTTGAAGTGTTTCCATTGTGCCGATGGATTGGATCGCGATAGCCTCTTGCTCCGGTGACGACATTCTGTTCAGCTCCTGGCGCATGATTTCGAGAGGGACCGCATCTTTTACATCACGTTTATTATATTGTATAACACGCGGCATCTCCGAAGGATTCATCCCAAAATCAGCAAGCAGCTTTTTCAACTCCAAAAGACTCTCGATGTTATCAGCCATGGACTCAACCCTTGAATCGGCGACGAAGACATAGCCATCAACACCTCTTAAAATAATATCAGACACTGACTCAAAAAACGTATTTCTCGGCATCGTAAAAATGTGCAATTTAACGTGAAAATCTCGGACGTGCCCAAGACTCACGGGTAGAAAGTCAAAAAAACGCGTCGGTCCTTCCTGCTCCGATAGCTCCAAAAGTCCCGATCTGATTTCAGATGATGTGCTGGTATAAATCGAACGAAGATTCGCGGTCTTTCCCGCTCCCGCAGGACCAACATAGATCACCTTACAGTTGATTTCCTTTGTGTCAAAATTGGTAAAAGCCATAGCGAGAACACCGCACAATCTCTAGGGACGTTTTGGTTGATTATCCTGTAACACTTCAATATTTTCAACCACTCCGCCAAAGACTTCAAGTATATTTTTAGTGTGCGTGTTATTTTTGGCTTGTTCGATCAGTAGAGCACGCTTTTCCTCAGCCTCTCGCGCCTTAACTTCAAGAATCGTCTTCGGATCGTCGTTAGGTTTTTTTTCAGAAGTTTCTACGGGCTGCTGAGATTTCGGGAGAATCTGGAAGACACCTTTAAACCCAAAAAGTTCCAAAAACTGCTGCGCTATCTTCTGCTGTTGTTCCTTCCTGAGAAGACTACGACCTGAAAGACTGTTTTCATCAATCAGGACCGTGATCTTTTCAGGTGAATATTCAATATTTTGAACCTCTTCGAGTTGCCTTGCAAGCAGCGGCTTTTCTCGTTTCCAGGCTTCAACAAGCATCCTCCAATCGGGAGGAAACTCGCCTTTAATGAATTCAGGAGAAGTTTGATGAACACTCGGCTTCTCAGGCGTTCTCTCAATCTCCACGGGTTTTATAGGAGCAGGCGAGCTGGTCTGCACATCCGCCGGCCTCTGAGCCGGCGAGGTTGGAGCAGGAGAATTTGGACGCTGTGCGGGCGCAGGTTCATCGCCCCGATTATTCATGGGCCTATTAGGAGGCCTATTTAGAACCTTATCGGGAACCATTTCGGCAATCACATCATCAAGCACCGGCAGTCCCGGGTCAAAACACCATTCCAATGCATAGTTCTCAAGAATATAGCGATCAAGGGCTGACCCGTCCAAATCTTTTCGGCAAGCCACAAGCATTCTAAAAATACGATTCAAGTCAAACTTGTCCGCTTTTGCACCAATCTCCTTTAAAGCCCGCACTTCTTCCTCGTACAGCCCTAAAAGGGCCGATTTCATCGCCTCACCGCCGACATCTTTAAAAACAAATGCGTGCCTCGCAAATTTAGCGGTTTCTTCTGTAACGAGTGTAAAATCATCGCCCGCTTGGTCCATCGACGACAGGATCTCGGTAATCCTGTTGGCATCCTTCAACACCAAAACTTTTAGAAAATCCAAAAACTGAAGCGACGACAGTCCTGGAAGACTTTCCCTCAGCGAAGCTACCGAGATGTTGCCGCCAGTCATCGCCACGAGTTGATCTAAAAATGTAAGGGCATCGCGCATGGACCCTCGCCCCTCACGCGCAACAATCGGTATCGCAGCTTCCTCGAACGTAATGCCCTCCGCGGTCAAAATAGTTCGAAGCCTGGCGACAATCGTTTCAAGAGGAATCTTCTGCAAATTAAACGTCAGGCAACGCGAAACAATCGTCTCAGGAATACGGCCAAGTTCCGTTGTTGCGAAAATAAACACCACGCTTGGAGGAGGTTCTTCAATGCTTTTAAGCAGCGCGTTAAAAGCGCTTTGGGAAAGCATATGAACCTCATCAATGATGTAGACTTTAAATTTGGATCTCAGCGGAACATAAGAGAGTGTATCACGAAGTTCTCGCACATCGTCGACTCCCGTGTTGGAAGCTCCGTCGATTTCGAGAACATCTTCATGAATCCCTTTATTGATCGCGAGACAGTTCTCACAAATATTACAGGGATCAGCAGTCGGTCCATGGATGCAGTTAAGGGCTTTTGCATAAAGCCGTGCCAACGTCGTTTTTCCAACGCCACGCACCCCGGAAAAAATAACTCCGTGGGGCTCCCTACCAAGAGCAATCGCGTTTTTCAGGGTTGTGGCTGCGACATTTTGACCCATCAGGTCTTCGAACTTCGCGGGGCGATATTTGCGGGCTAGAGGTTGATATGCCAAAACTTTCCCCCAAAAAATAAAAGCACAAGGTGATAGCTAGATTACCCCGCGCACCTACTTGGTTCCACTACCGTTGCTACCTTCCGGTCCTGGCGGGGTTTGCGGATAAGTACCGCACGGGATCTAGCTACCACTTTGCGCTCTAAATCGCGAAAATGGGGGACACCCCAATTCCACGACTTTCAGTAAAGGTCTTGCGGCAACGTACCACGTCAATCGAGAACTTCCGCTAAAAAATCAACGACCGAATCAATATGAACTGTTGCCGCACGAACTCCCGTTATACCTAACGCATTTTGGATTTCAACATGTTTTTCACGTTTTTTTATCCTTGACCGATTGGCCAACCGTAAACTATTGAATAGGGGAACTTTCGTTGTGTCTTTTTTTTGCATATTCCAAATTGGGGTTAGTATGAATTGCGTTTTACGCCTGAGTTCTTTTTTGTTTACTTTTGCCATTTTGACATCTTGCTCAAAAGCTCCTCAGGATATCACCTCTTCTAACCTCAAGACTGTCTACG
>CAILAO010000940.1 GCA_903832105.1 uncultured Pseudomonadota bacterium
ATTATTCATTAAGACATTGTTCAGCGAAGTTCTAATGAGACGCCAGCGATCATCATATCGCCTGCCAAAAGACAGATTCCGATAAACTGGAGCGTTAAATTGATGCTCCATTCTATCTTTGCCTAGGTTACTTTTAGTCAGGTAATACAACTCATAGTAGCCTTCAGCTTGTGTTATAGTTATTTCGCATGTAGGAAATGAATCTTTTCCTACCTTAAAATAGTTATAATCTGCTACTGGTTTCACATTACCCTTGAAAGCAAGACTTGGCGGACGGAGCCAGCCGAGTAGGTCATTCTCCTCACTTTCACCGTTACTGGGTGTCTCAGGAGAAACTTTAAATAGTTTTCTTTGCTCTTCCTCGCTTAAAGGCCCGATACTCCATTTTACATCTGCTTGTCCGGCATAATTTACGCTTTCAAGAGTCGCATCCCCAAGAGAAGCCTGTCCGACGACGTTTCTATTTGGGACGATTTCTGTTACGACTAAACCATAACGAACATTGCCTTCTTTTTTCTCTTTGCGCGCACCTTTAAAGTAGGAACCGATATCGAGATTGAACGTTAATCCGTTTTTAATCTTCTGAAGAAAAACGGACTTCTCCATCAAAGTCGCACCGCCGACTTTTTGAGCTTCGGACATTAAGTGATTCTCCATGTCCTTCCTATAGTCTGCTGGTTGTTCGACAATATCATCACCTAATGAATCGAGATTTTTTCCCATCTCGTTTCCGCTCGGTTTTGGAGTTGTTCTTATTTTTTCTACCAGCGCTTTGGCAGGCGCATTATCATTATTTTGCTTTTCTTTTACCGTTGTAAGAATAGCCTTGATTTCCTTTTGCAAAATTGCATCAAGTCCAGGAACTGGATCCTCCGGAGGTTTTTTCCGTAGTTCTTCTACGGAATATACCTTTGAAACCTCGATATCAGCCATGCCAGATTGAACTTTTGCGAGTGCCTGAGGTGTAATCCAAATAGTCGCAACCAAAACCAAAATGAATCTTGGCGCACTCACTCCAGCTAATAACGCCGGAGGGATTCTATTTTTTAATCTTCGTCGTAAGGAGCGTCTCTCCTTGTCCGTTATCCGCATAAAAACCTCTCTACTGCAAAATCAACATCCACTAACTCCGCGTCAGCATCCACTTCTGGTCGAAAATAGAGATTCGTCTCGCCCGTTGGCCATTCAGCCAGAACGAGATTAAGAAATCCCGCCAAGCGCTGTGCAATATTCAAACCATATTTTCAAACAACTTTTTTAAGTCAATATCCCACTGAAACCATTAGTGAATGATCTTTTTCTCATAGTAATTCCTAATGGTTTTTTCTTGCCTCTCTGTCAAAAAAATATACATACTTCTCTCAGATAGCAGATTAAGCCTGCGTTTTCTGTGTCAGCGCCCTTTTCTTGCCATTTCCTACAAGATATGATGCATATAGGAGCTACACTTGAAGGTTATCTTGAGCGAACTTAATTAATAGACGAATCCCCCGGCGGATTAGTTAGATTTTGCTGAAAAAGTCCCTTTTTCAGCAAAATCGTATCCCGAGGGA
>CAILAO010000941.1 GCA_903832105.1 uncultured Pseudomonadota bacterium
ATCATACGAATTCCGGAACTAATCCTGTGACTAAGCAAATCACCAGGAATCATTACTTCAGAGATATTGATTTTTCAAAAAGCATTTATTGGCCTAATGTTGGTGTCCCTCAATTGGTTCCACAAAAAGGTCTTATAGCTTTTCAAGGGCAGAATATGTCCGCCTTGGATCTTGATGTTGTGTACGATACGAGTAGGCAGGTGTTTTTTGGGGTTGGCATGAATTACGGTGAGGAAAATGATGGAAAAGGCAACTGGAATAGCGCTGTAAAAATTATGACGATCACCAGAACTGATCTTGAAAGTCCCAATGGAGCTTGGACGGAGATTGGTCACATTGTTGGAAAAGACGTATTGGCGCAAGTTCCGCCGGACTATTTTGGCGTGTTACAGGTAGATCACGGGAGAGTGCATAATGCCGGATTTGTGCGTGATGCTTGGGGGCAGTTGCCCGTGGCCAGCGAACTTCAGGTGCTATTTACATCGAATGAGAAGCAAGTGTGGGATCCGTGTGTAAATACACTAGAACCACTCAATTGCCCGTGGGCGACGACCGAAAACCAAAAATATTCCATTTGGAAAGCATCGGCAGCGATTAAAAATCCTCTGCCATACCAAGGCAAAGATCCCGTGGTGGAGAGTGGTGGTAGGGTCGCTATATTCGGAGCATTTGTTGGTAACGATAATGACTGGTATTATAGCCACCGAAACTTTTCGGGGTCCAGCGTACAGTTTAAAGCACTTTTGCCATCTACGATAATGGACTGTTCTCCAAATAGTTCTGTTTCTATGTGTGATGCATATCCACAAAACTGTACTTGGAATTATACTCAAAAGAAATGTGAATCCGTTATGAAGGCGATGCATCTCGTTCTTTATAACCATAGGGATAAACGTGATTCGGCGTTTTGTTTAGACGAAGAATATGCAGCTTACCAAAGTAATGGATACATATATTTAAATACCTATTGGGTTTATAAGAAACCAATGGCTGGAACGGTAGCCCTTCGGCGCTGGTGGTCTAATAACGCAAAAGATTGGTATTACTCTTACTGTGATTCCGATACTTGCAGAGGAATATATCTGGGTGCGGGGTATATCGATGGCGGCATTATTAGTCATGTCTACCCGGCTAATTGAGTTGACTCGCACTGCCAATAAAAAGTGCAGGAAAATAGCAGTATCCAGTTTCTGGTGCGAAATTTCATTTCGCGCCATTATTGTCATAATCTTATGGTTTCAACGTTGAAGTCTCAAGTTTCAAGTCTATGTCTATGAGGACGTACACGTTAACCCAGTGCCATTCGAGCGTGTACTCAATTTACACCTTCTTGATGGCTGCGCCCAAAGACTGGAGCTTTTGCTCAATCTTTTCGTATCCGCGCTCGATTTGATAAATATTACCGATTTCGCTGCTACCTTTGGCGATGAGAGAAGCCATTAGAAGTGCCATACCAGCTCGAACATCGGGAGAACTTAGTTCGGCGCCGTAAAGAGACGAAGGTCCGGTGACGACGACTCGATGTGGATCGCAGAGAACAATGTTGGCCCCCATTCTAGTCAAATTGTCCGTAAAAAGCATGCGACCTTCAAACATTTTTTCAAAGAAAATCATCGTTCCTTGAACCTGAGTCGCAGCAACAATCGCAACCGACATCAGATCAGTTGGATAGGCCGGCCATGGGCCGCTATAAATAGTTCCGACACGTCCCCCGACATCGTTTTTAATAGCAAGTTGGTGTGTTCCGTCAATCATAAGAGAGTTTTTGGATACTGAAGGTTCTATACCAAGACGCGCTAATGTCTTTAAAACAAAACGAAGATCTTGCGGTGCGGAGTCTTGAATCGTCACTTGACCGCCACTGATGGCGCCAAGACAAAGAAAACTTCCGACCTCCATAAAATCGGGTCCGATCGTATGCTCGGCGCCGGATAATGTTGTGACTCCTTCTATTTCAAGACGATTTGATCCAATACCCTGAATCTTCGCGCCCATGCTGATAAGTAACCTACATAAACCCGTGACATGAGGTTCAGATGCAGCATTATGTAAGACGGTCTTTCCTTCGCCGAGAACCGCGAGAAGCAAAAGGTTTTCTGTTGCGGTCACCGAAGGCTCGTCCAAAAAAATATCCGCACCAACAATTTTTTTTATGTGACCTTCGATCACCTTTCCGAACTTAAGCGATCCGCCCAACGTCTGAATACCTTCCCAGTGCGTATCGATACGTCGAGAGCCGATCACATCGCCGCCAGGAAGAGGAAGCTTCACCTTACCAAAACGACTTAAAAGCGGCGCTAAGAGAAGAATGCTTGCGCGAACCCTTGCACAAAGATCCTCGGGGGGATCATAACTCTTAGCATGTTTCGCATCTAAGAGAAGCGTATCGTTTTTATCCCACTCGACGCGAACTCCCAGTTTTTTCAGAATTTCACAGATAGTTAACACATCTCCGATTTTCGGAATGCGTCTAAGGATGAGTGGTTCGGTGGTGAGTAGTGATGCGGCGAGTACCGGTAATGCCTCGTTTTTATTTCCTCCGGGGGTGATGGTCCCGTTCAGTGGTCTTCCACCTTCGATGATAAAGCGCGCCATAATAAGTATTCTCTTTTTCTAAAAGTCACTGCAAAAGATCAATTAATTCCTCACGAGTTAAAGTTCTAAAGATTTCCTCATCTTTATCAAGGAATTTTTCAAAGAGGGCCTGCTTCGATTGAATGATCCGATCAATCTTTTCTTCGAGCGTTCCCCTTGTAACTAGCTTAAGTACTTGGACATTTTTGTTTTGGCCGATCCGATGGACGCGGTCCGTCGCTTGGTTTTCTTTGCTGGCGTTCCACCACCGATCATAGTGAATCACGACGTTAGCCGCCGTGAGGTCAATACCTATCCCCCCCGCTAAAAGAGAACCGCAAAAGATTTTGCACTGTGGATCATTTTGAAAACGCGCGATAATTTCCCCTCGTTTCTTAGATTGCCCTGTCAATAAGGCGTGATCAATGCCTGTCTCTGTCAAATATTGGTCGATGATGTCGATCATTTTTAAATACTGACTAAAAATAACAATCTTATGGCCTGAATCAAGAGCCTCTTCGATGAGGCCCTTTAAAAGCTCAAATTTTCCACTCTCATGAGTTCTAAAATCAGCTCCTTCAATAACCACAGCGGGATGATCACATAGCTGTTTTAATAGCATAATGACCGCAAAAACGTGGAGATAAGGTACCGCCTGGGAATCGTCTTGAAGCTGCTCGACGAGCGACCCTGCTTTTAGAGCCGTGATTTCTCGGTACATTTTGATTTGTTCTTCAGAAAGCGAGCAGTGCCGCAAATCCTCGACTTTAGGCGGTAAGTCTGGCAAGACAAGCTCTTTTGTCCGCCTCATTTTAAAAGGATGAATAAGACGTTGAAGGGTTAGTTCTCGTTCAGGTTCACCGCCCTCCTTAATTGTCCGCATAAATTCCCTTTTAAAATACTCGTCAGACCCCAAATATCCGGGGAGAAGAAAATCAAAAATATTCTTTAATTCTCCCAAGTGGTTTTCCAGCGGGGTGCCGGTCAAACAAAGGCGAAATTTGCTTTTAAGCCTGCAGGCTGCTTGGTAGGTCGCGGTGGCATTGTTTTTTACAAAGTGGGCTTCATCCAGAATAACAACGTCCCACTCAATCTTTTCGAGTGTTTCAATATCTCGAAGCACGACACCATAACTCGTGATGAGAGTTTGATATTGAGGGTCGAAAACCCAGGCCTCATCAACAGGTTTTTCAGCCTGGTGTAGGGATCGGCGTTTTGCGCCTTCCTTCACGCTATCTTTTCGTTTTGGTCCGTGATAGCGATGGGGCCTAAGATTAGGTGCAAAGTCGATTACTTTGTCTTCCCAGTGCTCAAGGACGGTCGTGGGGCAAATCACGAGAAAACGCGGAATCTTTTGGGTCTTTTGAATGGCTGACATGAGGGCCATGGCTTGGTGGGTTTTCCCAAGACCCATTTCGTCTGCCAGGAGACCGTGCAATTGATTTGCCCTGAGCCACCAAAGCCATTTGTAGCCGTTTTCTTGATAAGGCCTTAAATTAATATTGGTATGGTCGAGTGTTGGAACCTCGACGCTTTGAGAAAACTCAAACTGATTTCTGATCATATTGAGAAGTTTCTTACTTCCAACAAATTGATCAAAGTCACCAACAGCGGCCTTTAGGCGCAGAAGCCCTAGTTGATCAACTTTCAAAAATTTCTCAGAGCCATCCAACTCCCATTGATGTTCTGTGATAAACTCTGGGATTTTTAACCATCCCTCTTTAATTTTTATATATTTTCGACGTTTCTTTTTAAAATACTTCATAAGGTCGACCATCGATATCGATGTTCCACCTAAGAAATAGCGGGGATCTAAGCTGAACCATCCTTCGGAAGCTTGATGAATTTCGACTTCTGAGAGCTTGGGGCTTTCAAGAATATTAAGACCTTCGAGGTCTTTTGAAATCCAAACAGGACCGGTTGAGGCATATTCCGTAAACTTCTCCGAAGCAAGTACGGCTGCACGATCACCTTTGTACGTTTTAGTCGTGGAAAGCTCAAACCAGGCATCAAGGGTCTCTTTTTTATTAATGGGCCAGTATCCTATCGTTGGATAAAAGAAAAAATCTTTCCCCAAATGTTTACTAGCCGTTTTAAGCGAGACAAATTGAAACCGATCCGGTTTATCGTGAGATTGCGAAGGAGAGGTTTGGGAGAGTCTCACAAATTCCTGCGATTCTTCTTTTTTTTCTTGAAGAACACTAAACGGCGCCTCATCCTCTCGAAGTTTGATGGCGACAACTTTCTCTGCAACAATGCACTCTTCACTGTCAATGACCGTCTGAAAAATTTTTGTTCCGAGCTGAACCTCAGCATCAAGAACGCGCAGTTTTTTGACCTCAGCAGTTGCTGTCTTGATTGAGGGGTGTATAAGCAAAAATCTAGCTGAAGCATCTAGATCGAGATCGTAATGTGTCAAATGTCCAGGTCGAATTTCGATTCTTACACGGAGTAAGGCTCCCCCAGCTAAAAGCGAGACACTCTGGATTGAACCTTCGAGATGATTTAAAATTGTTTGGGCTGCGCTTGACCCTTTTACCAGAGAGGTTTCTTCTTCATTTGCTAAGGCTTTTTGCTGCGCGGTAACGCGGCGCTTGACGACACCAGGATGCTTCAGTGGCATTTTAATATCAAGATTCGCGATCAGTTCCTGCTGTTCGCGATCGATATAGATCATCGTGGCTGCGATATGCTCACAATAAACACCATAGGTCCTGTTTTTTCGGCAGGTACACTCGATCCATTGAATATGTTTTCCTTGGGGGTGGATCTTTAGACGAACTTCAAGTCTGACTGGACCGCCTTCCGCAACTTCAGCGATGATAAGGCCATCGCTTTTTCTGAGATG
>CAILAO010000942.1 GCA_903832105.1 uncultured Pseudomonadota bacterium
CCATAAGACAATGACGAAGACTAAGTCTAAGCGCTAGAATGGTTTCAGGCTAATTGATTACACGCCATGTTCCCAAGCGCTACGATCTTGCCAATAGGGAGAAGGTCTTCTGTCTTTGGATTTGTTCTGCGATTAGGTTTCGAGGGACGGGGGAGACATATATCGGGGTACGGGTGCCTAAGTCCTCACGGGACCAGAAATACCCATTAATTTTCGTGGCGTTATCTTCGGCTTTAGAGACTAAATCACGGTAGAGTCCCGACGAAATGGCGCCTTTGGGGCAGCCAGCTTCGCAAGACGGCTTTCCTCCTCGTTCTAAACAATCGGTACAATCTTTAAAAAATCGGATACTTAGGAGATTTCTTGGGGTCTCAGGGGACGGTATCGAGAGGTACATTGGCCTTCCGTTGTGGACGACTCGAACTTTATTGATTCCTATTGGAGTTGAACCCTGCCTCGCTTTTCCGCAGGCTAGAGTGCAGCCAGATGGGGCGCTCATGCCGCATTCTTGGCAACGACTTAAGTCGATAAGTAAAGCCTTTTTCTTTTCCAGACCTGTTGTCCGAGGCTTTGCCCCAAGTAACCGAGCGGGAATGGCGCCGGAAAGTACAGAACCGCAAGCGAGGCCAAGAAGCGAAAGCCCAAGAAACTCTCGCCGACTGTAGGTTCGGTCCCTAAACATAAAGTGGATCCATAGTGCAGTTTATAAAAAATGAATAATTCAACATGTCCAACGGTCCTTAATACCCGTTTTTTTCGAAAAGTTGAAGACTGAATATGGTCTTGCCAGGTCGTCCGCGAGAGGTCTATGATAACCCCACTTTAGGTTCAATTTATAAGGAGTTTTCTTAAAATATGACACCAATTCATCAAGCAGCGGAAAAAAAGACGGCGTTCTTTGAAGAACACAAAAAAGCGCAAGCTAGAATTGTCGAGTTTGGCGGATGGCTGATGCCTGTGAGTTACGAGGGCACTCTTGCTGAACATCAAACAGTTCGCGAAAAGTGCGGGATGTTCGATGTTAGCCACATGGGTGAGATCTTCGTGCGAGGGAAGAATGCAGAGGCATTTTCTCAGCACGTTACCATCAACGATGTGACCAAACTTCAGTTGGGGCAAGCCCAATACAGCGCAATATTGAACGAAAAGGGCGGCATGATCGATGATCTTCTCGTCTATAAACTAAAGGAAGATGAATTTTTATTTTGTGCCAATGCGTCAAATACTGACAAGGACTTTGCTTGGATCAAGTCTCAAGGTCAATCGTTTGGTGGCGTCACCGTTGAAAATGAATCACCATCTTGGAGCCAACTTGCGATTCAAGGGCCTAATAGTTGTCAAGCCGTGATGGCAGTCATTCCTCGAAAGTATCGTGATGAGTTGCAAGGTTTAAAATACACACACATGATTTGGGCGGAGCTTTTTGGCAAAAAGGTTCTGATTGCAAGGACTGGCTATACAGGCGAACTCGGCTATGAGCTTTACCTTCCCCACGAGATTGCTTCAAAAACTTGGCAGGAGTTTCTTAAAACAGCACCCACCACGGGACTTAAGCCGATTGGTTTGGGCGCAAGAGACACTTTGAGATTAGAAGCATGTTACCTCCTTTACGGAAATGACATGAATGAAACAGTGACTCCATTAGAGGCAGGAATTAGCTGGGCTACCAAGATGAATGGTCCTTCCTTCATTGGGAAGTCGGTACTTGAAAAACAAAAATCGGAGGGACTCAAGCGGAAAATATGTGCGTTCAAAATGACCGAAGAGAAAGCGATTCCGCGGCATGATATGGATGTCTACTTTAAGGGCGAACTTGCAGGGAAAGTAACCAGCGGTTCCGTCCTCCCGACTCTCGGGGGAGCTGGCGGCATGTCCTTTCTTTCATCGGCCATCAAAGAGGGAGATACGATTGAGGTTGATATTCGAGGCAAAAGAAAATCAGCTAAGATTGTGAAGAGACCTTTATATACAGCAAAAGTTGCAGACTAATTGTACGGAAACTTATTGAGAACTACTATGTAAGGAGAGTGTGGTATGGATTTCCCGTCAGATCTCAAGTACACGAAAGATCACGAGTGGATTTCGAAAGTAACTAACGGTATCGCCCTGGTTGGTATTTCAGCATACGCGGTTGAGCATCTTGGCGACATCGTGAATGTTGAACTCCCCGATGTGGGATTGACGAAAACTAAAGGAGAATCGGTTTCGACCATTGAGTCTACGAAAACGGTTTCCGATGTTTATTTACCAATTGATGGAAAGATCGTTGAAATCAATAAAGAGCTGACAAAAGACCCGGAGATTCTTCAAAACGATCCCTATAAGAAGGGTTGGCTCTTTAAGTTAGAAGTTAAGGGATCTCTTGACAGTGCAGGGCTTTACGATGCCACTGCTTATAAAAAATATGTATTAGAGTTGGATCATTAAAAGATCCGAGTAACAAAAATATATTGAGAGAGATAATAGTTATGGATTCACCATATATTCCATGTACTCCGTCTGATCGAAATAAGATGCTCGCCGCCATTGGCGTGAAGACGGAAGAAGAATTATTTCAGGGGATACCCAAAAAATTTCTGTTGAACAAACCACCCCAAG